>JAYZVT010000028.1:0-10547 GCA_036155355.1 Pseudomonadota bacterium | reverse complement strand
ATGGCCCACATGCATGGGGCCCGTCGGGTTGGCCGACACATATTCCACGTTGACCCGGCCCGCACTGCCGGCGCTGCCCTTGCCGAAATCCTCGCGCAGTTCCAGCACGGAGCGGACCACGGCAGGCCAGAAGGCATCCGCGATCTTCAGGTTGATGAAACCCGGACCCGCGATGTCCACTTTCGCCACGTCGCTGTCGCGCCCAAGAATATCCGCGATCTTCCCCGCCAGCTCACGCGGAGCCAGCTTCGCTTCTTTCGCCAGCACCATGGCGGCGTTCGTCGCCACGTCCCCGTGCGACGGATCGCGCGGCGGCTCGACGGTCACGCCCTGCGTGCTCGCATGCGCCGGCAGCACGCCTTGCGTCTTTAATTCTTCCAGCGCGGCCTGGAGCCGCTGCGTGAAATGCGCGAACAGGTTCATCTGACAGGCCGTCGAAAGTGATGCGGATGGCGGCGCTAAGCCCCGGTCCGGGCGACTATCTCAAATCCGGAGTAACGTCAAACAGGCGCATGTGCTCTCCCAGCGCGTAGCGGTCGGTCATTCCGGCGATGAAGTCGGCAATGTCGCGCGCCATGGCCGCCCTGTCACCGTCCTTGCTGCGGGGCCGCCAATCGCCGGGAAGCGACTCGGGCGCCTTCAGGTAGTGTGTGAACAGCTCGGAGACCACCCGCTGCGCATCTCCCATGATCCTGCTGATGCGGCTGTTCCGGTATACCCATGACAGCAGGAAGAATTTCAGCTCGTCGCATTGCGCGTCCACGTCCCGCGAAAGGCCGATCACCGGACCCGGCGCCGCCCGCAACTCGTCCACGGTGACGACCCCCATTGCCAGCACGCGCCTTCGCGCCTCGGCCACCACGTCATCCACCATTAGCGTGATAAGGCGGCGCGTCAGCTCATGCACCATGCGCTGCTCGTCGAGGCCGGAATGTTGTTCCTCGATTTGCCGCAGGATCGGACCCGTCAGTGGCACGTCGCGCAGATCGGCAATCGTTATCAACCCGGCACGCACGCCATCGTCGATGTCATGGGTGTTATAGGCGATGTCGTCGGCGAGCGCGGCCACCTGCGCCTCCGCTGAGGCGTAGCGGTCAATGCCCAGCACCATCGCCTCGTCGAGCGCGACGAATGGCGCTGGCAGCGCCCGGCCCGCATATGCGCCGATCGGCGTCCCCTCCCGGTCGGTCAGGGGGCCGTTGTGCTTGACCAGCCCCTCCAGCGTCTCCCAGGTCAGGTTGAGCCCGTCGAAGGCCGCGTAGCGACGCTCCAGCGATGTGACAATGCGCAGGCTCTGGGCGTTGTGGTCGAAGCCGCCCCAGGGCGTCATTGCCGCATCGAGGGCCTTTTCGCCGGCGTGGCCGAAGGGCGGATGGCCGAGATCATGGGCAAGCGCGATGGCTTCGGCGAGATCCTCTTCCAGCCCCAGCGTCCGCGCGATCGAACGGGCGATCTGGGCCACTTCCAGACTGTGGGTCAGCCGGTTGCGATAATGGTCGCCCTCGTGAAACACGAATACCTGTGTCTTGTAGGTGAGCCGCCGGAAGGCCGTCGAATGGACGATCCGGTCCCTGTCGCGCTGAAAGTCGGATCGGGAATGGCTCGCTGGCTCGGACACCCGCCTCCCCCGGGAGTCCGCCGGATCGCAGGCATAGGGCGCCAGCGGCCGGCTTCCTGCCGGCCCCGGCATTTCGCCCTGTCCCGCGCTTTTCCCGACTTTCGCCATCGTCAATTGACAACCAGGCTCCCGCTCCTATCTTCCTAGACGAAGGCGGGGCCGCACGCCATCCGCACCGGCCTCCGCGACCTGAAAGCCGAAAGAGCCATGAACGCCAACCCCATCACCGTGTCGGACCGCGCCGCCAGCCGCATCGCCGAGATTGTCGCCGGCGAGCCAGGAGGCACCATGCTGCGCGTCAGCGTCGAGGGCGGCGGCTGCTCCGGCTTCCAGTACAGGTTTGACCTCGTGCGCGAGCGCGCCGGCGACGATCTCGCCATCGCCAAGAACGGCGTCACGGTCCTCGTGGACCCGGTGTCTGTGGAATACATGACCGGCAGCGAGATCGACTTTGTCGACGACCTCATCGGCGCATCCTTCCGGATTAACAACCCCAACGCCACCGCGTCCTGCGGCTGCGGCACCAGCTTCTCGCTCTGAATTGCCCCGCATTTCCGGCAGGGTTGGTCCGCCAGTGCGGCCATGCTATGAGCGCGCCGGAATCAGGCAGAGTCCGAGATGAAGATCGCCACCTGGAACATCAACGGCGTCAAGGCGCGCATCGACGGGCTGACAAGGTGGCTCGAGAAGTCATCGCCGGACGTTGTCTGCCTGCAGGAAATCAAGAGCGTAGATGAAGGCTTCCCCGCCTCGACCTTTGAGGACATGGGCTACAACGTCGCCGTACACGGGCAGAAGAGTTTCAACGGCGTTGCCATCCTGTCCCGGCTTCCCTTCGACGAGGTGGAAACAGGCCTGCCCGGCGACAAGTCGGACGAGCAGGCGCGCTACCTGGAAGCGGTCTTCTCTGTTCTCGGCGGCGTGGTCCGCGTGGCCTCGATCTACCTGCCCAACGGCAACCCGATCGACTCGCCCAAATTCGACTACAAGCTTGCCTGGATGAAGCGGCTGCAGGCGCATATCCGTAAGCGCCTCGCCTTCGAGGAGCCAGTCGTCTTCTGCGGCGACTACAATGTCATACCCGGACCCGACGACGCTCATTATCCCGAGAACTGGACGAGCGACGCCCTGTTCCAGCCAGAGTCACGTGCGGCGTTCCAGGGTCTGATCAACCTCGGCCTGACGGATGCCTTCCGCGCCTGTCATCCCGACGCGCACGAATACTCCTTCTGGGATTACCAGGCCGGCGCCTGGGCGAAGAACAACGGTATCCGCATCGACCACGTGCTTGTGAGCCCGCAAGCGGCCGACAGGATTGTCTCCTGCGAGATTGAGAAATTTACCCGCGGCTGGGAAAAGCCGTCGGACCACGTTCCGGTGGTACTGGAACTCCAGATCGGCGCCTGACCTATCGCGGCGGCTGCGCGGCCGCGGGCGGCGGCGCGGCAGCCGAAGTCTTCGCCTCCACGGGAAGGATGGGATTGGCCGCCAGACTCTCAAGCGCCGCCGTTTCGCCCGGCAGGACCGGCGCTGATACCACATTGGGAGCTGCCTCACCCGGCCCGCGCCACCTGTCGAACAGCTTGCCCGCAAGCTCGCGCTCGCCCGGCTCCGCCTCGGTCATGGCGCGCGAAACGACTTCTTCGATCCACTCCGCGTCATCGCTTCCGGCGGCGTTCTTGCGCGCCATGGACAACAGCGCGAGCCCCTTCAACGGTTGACGCTCCACGTCATCGATGCCCCGCCACAGCAGATCGCCCAGCAACGCCTGCGATCCCGCATGCTGCTTGCGCGCCGCATTTGCGAGCCAGTTGACCGCGAGCCGCGTGTTCCGGTTCATACCCTCGCCAGTCAGATACATGCGCGCCAGCTGGTACTGCGCCTCGCCATCGCCGAAATAGGAAGCCGCATGATGCAGCAGCCGCGCCGCATGTGAGGCGTTCGGACTCAATCCGCGCTGCTCGATGCCGGTGCGGTAGTAGCCCGCGAGCGCCACGAAAGCCTTGGCGACATTGCCGGCGATGGGATGGCGCGGACTGATATCCGCGTAGCGGTCGGCAATGGCCCGGTAATATTCGAAGGCGCGGGAGGGATTCTTCTCTACGCCACGGCCGGTGGCAAACATCTCCGCCAGCTTCAGACCGGCGCCCATGACGCCTCCGTCCGCCGCGAAGCTGAGCGCGGCGATCGCCTTGTCGGTCTTGCCCGCAGTGAGTGCTTCCAGCCCCTGGCGGTAAGCTTCGGTCGCCGAGGCGAATGCTTCCTTGTCTGCCGCAGCCGCCGTCGCGGGCGGCGTCAACAGCAGCGCAGCCAGCAGCGCGAGCGCAATTCTGAATCTATATGTCAGCATAGGAGACAATTTCCGCACTTCCTCCAGGATGCGTGACCGCGCCGTCGCGGGCGGGTCCCACCTGGTCCGCATACTTCCACAGATAGCCGCTCTTGTAGGCGGTCTCGCGCGCCTTCCAGGACTTGCGGCGCTTGTCCAGCTCGGCCTCCGACAACTCCACGTCGAGCGTTCCCTTGACTGCGTCGATGGTGATGATGTCGCCGTTCTTCAGCAGCGCGATCGGCCCGCCTATGGCGGCTTCCGGGCCAACATGGCCGATGCAGAATCCGCGCGTGGCGCCGGAGAAGCGCCCGTCGGTGATGAGCGCCATCTTCTCGCCCATGCCCTGGCCGTAGAGCGCCGCCGTTGTCGCCAGCATCTCGCGCATGCCCGGACCGCCGCGCGGTCCCTCGTAGCGGATCACCAGTACCTCGCCTTCCTTGTACTTGCGCTTGCTCACGGCCTCGAAACACTCCTCCTCGGAGTCGAAGCAGCGGGCCGGCCCGGTGAACTTCAGCATACTCATGCCGGCCACCTTCACGATGGCGCCTTCGGGCGCCAGGTTGCCTTTCAGCCCGACCACCCCGCCGGTCGCCGTGATCGGCTTGCTGGCAGGCCGCACAACGTCCTGCAAATCGTTCCATTCAACCGACTTCAGGTTGTCGGCCATGGTCCGGCCGGTGACGGTCAGGCAATCGCCATGCAGGTAACCGTGATCGAGCAGGGTCTTCAGCAACAGCGGAATGCCGCCGACCTCGAACATATCCTTGGCGACGTATTTCCCGCCCGGCTTCAGGTCGGCCACATAAGGCGTGCGCTTGAACACTTCGGCCACGTCGAAAAGATCGAACTTGATGCCGCACTCATGCGCGATTGCCGGCAGGTGCAGCGCCGCGTTGGTCGAACCACCCGAAGCGGCGACGGCCGCGGCGGCATTTTCCAGCGACTTGCGGGTGACGATGTCGCGCGGGCGGATATTGCGCGCCAGCAGCTCCATCACCTTTTCACCGGCCGCCATGACGAAGCGGTCGCGAATCTCGTATGGCGCGGGCGCGCCGGCCGAATAGGGCAGCGCCAGACCAATGGCTTCCGAAACCGTGGCCATGGTGTTGGCGGTGAACTGCGCACCGCACGAGCCTGCCGAGGGGCAGGCCACCTGCTCCAGCTCGTCAAGGTCGGCGTCCGACATGTCGCCGACCGAATGCTGGCCGACCGCTTCGAATACGTCCTGCACCGTGACCGGGCGGCCCTTGAAGGTGCCGGGGAGGATCGACCCGCCATAGACGAAGATCGCCGGCACGTTGAGGCGGCACATGGCCATCATCATGCCGGGCAGCGACTTGTCGCAGCCTGCGAGCCCCACCAGCGCGTCGTAGCAATGGCCGCGCATGGTCAGCTCGACGGAATCCGCGATTACCTCGCGCGAGGCGAGAGACGACTTCATCCCCTGGTGGCCCATGGCGATGCCGTCGGTGACGGTGATGGTGCAGAATTCGCGCGGCGTGCCGTTGGCGGCGGCGACGCCATGCTTGGCTGCCTGCGCCTGGCGCATGAGCGAGATGTTGCAGGGCGCGGCTTCGTTCCAGCATGTGGCGACGCCGACGAAGGGCTGATGGATCTGCTCCCTGCTCAGCCCCATGGCGTAGAGATACGACCGGTGCGGGGCCCTCTGTGGCCCTTCCGTCACATGTCTGCTTGGCAGCCGCGCCTTGTCGAACGTCTTCGCGTCCATACCTTGCCCCCTGGAATGTCCGTTTTTTGCGGTCGTGACGCACGGTCTCATCAGGACGGTGCAACCGGCAGAATACGCGGGAAATCAGCCTCGCGGAATGCCTGTGCCTTGGCCGCATCTGCAATGAGGGGCAGCGGGCGGACCGCTCCTCAAGCGGCTTGGATCATTGAGAATTTTTGTGGCCTAATAGTGACCCCTGCCGCCAATTCTGTTGCATTTGGGTCACAGCCATCGAAAAAGCGGTCGCTTGCCTGATCCGGACCTTATGCTCTGGTTCGGATAGCTTCCATGCCGCATGAGCGTGATACCCGGGACAATTTGTAACTTCCCCACGGCGCCCCGGTGGTCGTAAGTGTGAGGTCTTCGTGACGCCTCGGGGCCGCTGGCGACCCGCCGGCGCGGCTTGCGAAAGTGAAACACATGAACATGCAGGAGCGTGACCGGCAGATGGCTGCCAATTCCGGAGAAGCGCAGCTTCCCCTGCCCGACCCGCTGCGGACCGGCGGTCGCTTTCGTCCCTTCGCCAACGATCCCGGCCGCGACGAGGCGTGGTGGTGGCTCGGCATTCCAGCCGCTCTCGCCATCTTCCTCCTCGCCGTCAACGCAATTTCGCCCGCCTTCTACGAAGCCTGGATCCTGCCCGAGGGCTACGGCTTCCTGGAGCTGGGACACTTCCTCATACCGATCCCCGGCCTGGTGATAGCGCTCGCCCTGCTCGCCAGGCCCTGGGTACGCCGTCGCCGTCTAGTCACACTTGTCGTGGTCATCGGCGCGCTGGCCTGCTTCTACATTGCAGGCGAGGAGCAGAGCTGGGGCCAGCACTTTTTCAACTGGCAGACGCCGGGATACTGGGCGGAGATCAACCGACAGCAGGAGACCAACCTGCACAACACCATGGACCTGTTCGACAAGAAGCCGCGCGCCCTGCTTGAGATCGGTGTGCTGGTTGGCGGACTGATAATTCCCGTTGCGGCCCTGTTCCTGCCGTGGATACGCCGCAACCGCTGGTCGCTCTTCCTGCCCGCAGCCGCCATCATGCCCGTTTCTGCGGGCGCGCTGTTCTTCAAGCTGATGGCGACCGTTCAAAAGGAAGCAGGCGTCGATGCGCTGGTGCTGCGCCCGGCCGAAGCGACAGAGAGCTATCTCTATCTCTTCATTCTGTTCTATCTGGTGATGTTCGCCCGGCGCGTGCGCGAACTGGAAGCCGCCGAAAAGTCCTAGGCCGCGGCTTCGAGACGCTTCAAGGCTTCGCGCAATTTCGCCGTCGCCGCTTCTGCTTCGGCCATTCGCTCGCGCTGCTCCTCGACCACATGCTCGGGCGCGCGCGACACGAATTTGTCATCGCTGAGCCGCTTCGATAACTGGCTGATCTCCGCGCCGATCTTGTCGATCTCGCGCCGCAGGCGTTCCGTCTCGGCCGAAATGTCGATCACGTCCACGAGCGGCAGCGCGACCGTTGCCTCGTCCAGTACCACCTGCACCGCGCCCTTCGGTGCGCCCTTGGCGAGCGATATCTCCTCGATGCGCGCCAGCCGCCGGATCAGCTCGTCATGGCGCGCGACCCGCGCCGCCGTCTCCTTGCCCGCGCCAACCACGACCGCAGGCACTTTCGCACCGGCCGGAACATGCAGTTCCGCGCGCACCGAGCGGATCTCGGTAATGAAACGGATCACCCAGCCAATCTCGTCCGCCGCCGCCTTGCCGCCAAGGCCGCTGTGACGGGGCCAGTGCGCCGTGATCAGCATGGTCTCGTGCGCGGGCCCTTGCTCGCCCAGCCGCGTCCACAATTCCTCGGTGATGAACGGCATGAAGGGGTGCAGCAGCTTCAGCGCCTCGTCCAGCGCCCAGGACGCCATGGCGCGCGTCTCGGCCTTCGCCTTTTCGTCGCTCCCCGACAGGACCGGCTTGATCAGCTCCACATACCAGTCGCAGAACACATGCCAGACGAAATGATAGATGGCGTTCGCCGCGTCGTTGAAGCGGTAGGCTTCGATCGCCTCCGTCACCTGGCTCGCGGCCTTCTCGACCTCGCCGGCGATCCACTTGTTGACCGTCTGCGCCGCCGATGACGGATCGAAGCCCGCCACGCGCCCGCATTCGTTCATCTCCAGGAAGCGCGCCGCGTTCCACAGCTTGGTGCCGAAATTGCGGTAACCTTCCACCCGCGACCTGGCCAGCTTGATGTCCCGCCCCTGCGCCGCCATGGCGGCCAGCGTGAAGCGCAGCGCGTCCGCGCCAAACTCGTCGATCAGCTCCAGGGGGTCCATGACGTTCCCCTTGGACTTGGACATCTTCTGTCCCTTCTCGTCGCGCACCAGCGCGTGGATATAGACCGTGTGGAACGGCACTTCCTTCATGAAGTGCAGCCCCATCATCATCATCCGCGCCACCCAGAAGAAGATGATGTCGAAGCCCGTCACCAGCACGTCGGTCTTGTAGTAGCGCGCCAGTTCCGGCGTCTCCTCGGGCCAGCCGAGCGTGGAGAACGGCCACAGCGCGGAGGAAAACCAGGTATCGAGCACGTCGGGGTCGCGCCAAAGCTGAATTGCGGTGAAATGGGGAGGTCCGGGACTGTCCGCTTTGTGAGAGACAGAAGGACCAAGTGGAAGATCGCGAAGTTCATCTGAGAGCACTTCTATTCTGATATTCGCACCGTATTTATTTTTCGCTTGCTCGATCGCCTCGCGCTCGCTCGGCGCAACAAAAACTTCGTACTCGCCGGAAATTGGATAGCCATCCTCGCCGAACTTCGGCCCGTACCACGCCGGGATCTGATGCCCCCACCAAAGCTGCCGCGAGATGCACCAGGGCTGGATGTTGCGCATCCACTCGAAATAGGTCTTTTCCCAGTTGCGCGGCACGAACACGGTCTCGCCGCGCTCCACCGCTGCGATCGCGGGTTTGGCCAGCGTCGCCGCGTCCACATACCACTGCTCCGTCAGCCACGGCTCGATGACTACATTTGAGCGGTCGCCATAGGGCACCGTATGGGTGTAGTCCTCGATCTTCTCGACGAGTTCCTGGGCTTCCAGATCGGCGACGACGCGTTTGCGCGCCGCGAAGCGGTCGAGACCGCGATAGGCCTCGGGCGCATTCTCGTTGATGCACGCATGCTCGTCGAAGATGTTGATCATCTCCAGCCCGTGCCGCCGTCCGACCTCGAAGTCGTTGAAGTCATGCGCTGGTGTGATCTTCACAGCGCCGGACCCCTGCTCGGGATCGGCGTACTCATCGGCCACAATTTTTATCTCGCGGCCCACCAGCGGCAGCACGGCGAACTTGCCGACGAGATCGCTGTAGCGCTCGTCCTCCGGATGCACCGCGACGGCGGTATCGCCGAGCATGGTCTCCGGCCGTGTCGTCGCCACCACGATGAAGCGGTTCTTCTCGCCCTTGATCGGATACTTGAAATGCCAGAGATGCCCTTTGGTCTCGACCTGCATCACTTCCAGGTCCGAGATCGCCGTCAGCAGTTTGGGGTCCCAGTTGACCAGCCGCTTGTCCTTGTAGATGAGGCCCTGGCGATAGAGGTCAACGAACACCTTGAGCACCGCGCGCGACAGGCCTTCATCCATGGTGAAGCGTTCCCGCGACCAGTCGCAGGACGCGCCGAGCCGGCGAAGCTGGTTGATGATCGTGCCGCCGGACTCGGCCTTCCACGACCATACGCGCTCCAGGAATTTCTCCCGGCCCATGGCGCGGCGGTCTGGCTCCTGCTTTTCCATGAGCTGGCGCTCGACCACCATCTGCGTGGCAATGCCCGCATGGTCGGTGCCCGGCTGCCAGAGAACGTCCTTGCCGCGCATCCGCTCGAAACGCGTGAGCACATCCTGAAGCGTGTTGTTCAGCGCGTGGCCCATATGCAGCGAGCCGGTGACATTGGGCGGGGGAATGACGATGCAATAGGGCTTGGCCCCCGCCGCCATGCGGTCAGGCTGGCCGCCGGCGAACACGCCGGAGTCTTCCCATCGCTTGTAGATCGCCCCTTCGACTTCGGCGGGTAGATAGGTCTTGTCGAGCATGGAACTCCGGTGATCCGGCAGGAATGACGCAGGCGTCGTAAGCTTTCACCCGCGAATGTGTCAACAGCCCTCGGACCAACGACCGCGGAAATGACAGGGCCGGGCGCCTCGCGGCCCCGGCCCACCATCCTGTCCACCCTGTGGTGTGACCCGACCGCCCCTGTTGGGGTTCAGTCGCTGTTCTTTTGTCTCGGCATGCGCAGGTCGCGGGTCTCGGCTTCGAGCGCGCCCTTCACCAGCCGCGGCATGTTCTCGTCGAGCCACGAGCGCAACAGCGGCCGCAGCATTTCTTTGATGCCCTCCTCGAAGGAAGAGCTGGAACCGGAAGCCATCGGTACCGGCGCCGACAGTTCCGCGCGCGGCGCCTCCTCGACGGTACTGAAGATGACATCCTCGCTGACGTCGTCGGCGGCGGCGGTGGCGGCGGAAACGGCCTCCCGCACTTCCTCCACGGCAGATTCCTCGAAAGCGAAATCGTCCGGCAGTCCGCCTCGATCCAGGCTGGCCTCGATTGCCGGAGCCGGTTCGGGCTCTTCGACCGGCTCCATGTCCGGGCCTTCGTCCATGGACGCGTCGGCTTGAGGTTCCTCTGCCTGTTCGCCGATGGAGAATTCCCGGCCAAGCGCCTCGAAATCGGCCATCACGTCCGAGCCGGCTCCATCGTCAGCTTCGGCTGTGCTGGTGACCTCTTCTGTCAGCTCGAAAATTTCTTCCTCGACGGGCTCGGGTTCCGCTTCGCCGCGACCGCCGAGCGCCTGTTCGATGTCCTCCATCAGGTCGTCACGCGCAGCGGGCTTGGATTCTGCGACGTCCGCAGCCGGCTCGGATGCTTGCTCGTCGTCCGCG
>JAYZVT010000027.1:0-3352 GCA_036155355.1 Pseudomonadota bacterium | reverse complement strand
GGGCAACACCTCAAAGCCCGCCTTGCGGAAGCAGCCCATTGCCCGGGGCATGTGGCTCGCGGACGTCACCAGCAGCCAGCGGGAGCCGGGCGCGGGCTGCAGCAGCTTCCGGGTAAAGACAGCATTTTCATAGGTGTCGCGCGAGGCAGGCTCCATGACCAGCCGGGACAGCTCGACGCCCATTGCTTCCAGCAGGGGGCGCGCGCCGGCCGCCTCGCTCTTCTCATCATAGAGGATCGTGGACGCCCCGCCGGTGAACACGACCCTGGCTGCGGGAAAGCGCCGCGCCAGCATCAGCGTCTCAATGTAGCGCTCACCGGCCTCGTTCGTCGCAGGAGCGCCGCGCGCGAGAGTAACCAGCATGTCGAGGCCGCCTCCCAGCATGATGATGCCATCCACGGGGCTATCCTTGAGGTCAGGCCGGGGGAACCGCTCTTCCAGCGGCAGCAGCAGCGCATGGCCAAGCGGCGACAGGCCGAGAAGGAGAAAGAGCACCGCTGAAAGGACGACGAGCCGGCGCCCGGCGCGCGCCCAGGCCGTCCACAGCAGCACGCAGCCAGCCAGCAGGACAAGGCCGATGGCTGATGACGGCTGCGCCAGGAACCAGCCAATCTTGGCAACGTAGAAGAACATGTAATCGCCGCCCGGGACCCGTCAGGCGCTTTCCTTGGCGCGGCGCTCGGCTTCGCGTTTCAACATGCGGTTCATAGCAGTGAAGCCCGTCTCCATCGCCTTGCCGCTGCGGGCGAGAAAAGCACCAGACATCAGGCCGCTGAAGCTCTCGAACTGCTCGAAACGGCAGCGGCCGGTGTCTTCCGGCACGACGCGGAAGCCATGCTCGCCGTTGAATATGCCGGGTACGGCGAAACCGCCCGACCAGCGGAATTCCCTGCCCGGGTCAAGCCTGACCACTTTGGTGGTCACGGTCATCGGCTTCTGTCCAGGTGGAGAAACGATCACACGCAACCTTTCGCCCGGTGCGAGCGTCCCCTCCACTTTCATGATGGGATTCCATCTCTGCCAACCCGGAAAGTCCACCAGAGTAGCCCAGACGATATCGGCAGGCGCCATCACCGCGACCTCGGTATGCACTGTCTTCATCGGGTGATCTCCAGCGCCACGGCGGTCGCCTCGCCGCCGCCGATACACAGGGAGGCGACGCCGCGGCTTTGTCCATGCTTCTTCATAGCCGCGAGCAGGGTGACGAGAATCCGCGCGCCCGACGCTCCAATGGGGTGTCCCAGCGCACAGGCGCCGCCGTTGACGTTGACCTTCTCGGGATCGAGTCCAAGGTCGCGAATGGCCGCCATGGCAACGACGGCGAAGGCCTCGTTGATTTCGTAGAGGCCGACGTCCTTCACACTCCAGCCGAGTCCATCCAGCAGCTTGTTCACCGCGCCGATGGGCGCGGTAGTGAACCAGGCCGGGGCCTGCGCATGCGTGGCGCATCCAGCGATGCGCGCCATCGGCTCAAGTCCGCGGGCGCGAGCGGTGCTCTCGCGCATGATAACCAGCGCGGCCGCACCATCAGATATGGAGCTGGAATTCGCGGGCGTCACGGTGCCGCCCTCGCGGAAGGCGGGCTTCAATTGCGGTATGCGGGAAGGATCCGCAGTGAAAGGCTGTTCGTCCCGCGACACGGAAATGCTGCCCTTGCGATCCTTCACCTCTACGGGCACGATCTCGCCTGCAAAGGTTCCGTCCTCGTTGGCCTTGCGAGCGCGGCGCAGGGACTCGATGGCGTAGGCATCCTGGGCATCGCGGGTGAACTGGTATTTCTCGGCGGTGTCCTCGGCGAAAGTTCCCATCAGCCTGCCGCGGTCGTAGGCGTCCTCGAGACCGTCGAGAAACATATGATCGATGATCTGGCCATGTCCGAGGCGCAGGCCGGTGCGTGCCTTGGGGAGCAGATAGGGCGCATTGGACATGCTCTCCATGCCGCCCGCGACGATGATGTCGCCGGGGCGCGCATGAAGCGCCTCAAAGGCCATCATCACCGTTTTCATGCCCGAGCCGCACATCTTGTTGACCGTGGTGCAGGGAACAGCCTCGGGGCAGCCGGCGCCCAGAGCGGCCTGGCGCGCGGGCGCCTGGCCCTGGCCCGCAGGCAGCACGCAGCCCATCAGCACCTCGTCGATATCGCCGCCTTCGAGGCCGGCCTGCGTGACCGCCGCCCTTATGGCCGCGGACCCCAGTTCAGGCGCCCGCAATGGCGACAGGGGCCCCTGGAACCCCCCCATTGGCGTGCGCATGGCAGAAGCCACGACGACGGGATTGGCGTCTCTTTCCGGCATTTGAGCTTTCCCCTCGGCATCCGCCATGCAGGGGCGGCATCGCCAGCGGTCTTAGCATCCCCCGAACCGCATTGCACCAGCGCAGGCTTCGGGCTCCGGACGGGGCCTTTAACCGCTTTACCTACATGCAGAACTTGGCTTGAAAAGCGGACCCGCGCGAGGCCAGTCTGCCCCCGAGTGAAGCTGTTCCGGCGTCATCGGCGCGTCTTGGAGGCATGGTTCGATACTGGTTCCGCTTCCCGAAACAGACCATTGATTGCCAACGGCTTTTCGTTGCATCATCTGGTCCTATTGCGGGGGTGGTTCCAGGCAGCGGCGGCAGCCTGTCAGTAGCGTGAGTGAGTAACGTGCCACCAATCCATATGACGTCCGCCGAGAGGGCCTCCCTCAAGCGGCTCGCGAAGACGCCGGCCACACTAGTCGATATTCCGCCCCAGCATGCCGAGAAATTCGTCAATCACGGTCTCGCCGTGAAGCAGGTGTTCAAGTTCCAGATCACCACCAAGGGACAACTGGAACTGCTGCGCCAGCGCTTCCGGAACATGGCCACCCGGCGGGTTGTGCGTGTGTCCGACACGACGTTCATGAGTCAGCTCGATATCGGCATCGAGCGCCTGCGCGGCGCGCCAAAGAAAACCGACGCCGCGGAATGACGCGCTAGCCGCCCTCGGACGTGGACGGGCGTTCGAGCAACAAAGCGTCGAGATCGTTCGCGGAAATCGCCCCGCGATGCAGCGAGGTGAAGTCGCCGAAGGACGCAAGGTCCAGCGACCGCTGCCGCAGCGTGCCGAGCATGGAACGCATCAGGCTTGAGCCGAGGGCGACGCAGGCCATGCGGGCCTCGGCGAATTCGCGCAGCGGAATTTCGGTTGGCATACCCATCGACACTCCCACAGGCCCATCAACCGAATTCGCCAGTTCGCGCAGGACGCGAGGGTGCTGCAGTCCCTGCACGAGGATGCAGTCGGCGCCAGCCTCGAAATAGGCGTGGGCGCGCTCCATGGCCAGTTCGTACATGGACTGCCCTTCCGGCGCGATGACGAATATATCCGTGCTGG
>JAYZVT010000026.1:0-4444 GCA_036155355.1 Pseudomonadota bacterium | reverse complement strand
TTCACTGTGTCTCCGAAGGGCCTGCATTGCCCGCCCTACCAGACGGATTGAAGCCCTATGGGCTTCAAGGAAGGGACTCGACCCCACTATCACGGACACCGCCAGCGCCTGCGTGACCGCTTCCGCGAGGCAGGCCCTGACTCCCTCCCCGACTACGAACTGATGGAGCTTCTGCTCTTTACCTCCATCCCCCAGGGGGACACCAAGCCCCTCGCCAAGAAGCTCATTGCCACCTTCGGCTCCTTCGCGGAGGCCATCAACGCGCCCGAAGAGCGCCTTGCCGAAATCAAGGGCATCGGCCCCAAGACCATTGGACAGTTGAAGCTGGCGCGCGCAGTGGCGCTGCGACTCATGCGCGGCGAGGTCATGGACCGTCCGGTGCTGGCCTCCTGGACGGCGGTGCTCGACTACTGCCGGGCATCCATGGGTTTCGAGGCGCGCGAACAGTTCCGCATCCTGTTCCTCGACAAGCGCAACAAGATCATCGCCGACGAGATCCAGCAGGAAGGCACCGTCGATCACACGCCTGTCTATGTGCGCGAAGTGGTGAAGCGGGCGCTGGAGCTGTCCGCGACCGCCATCATCCTGGTCCACAACCATCCCTCAGGCGACCCATCGCCATCGCAGGCAGATGTGGAGATGACCAGGCAGATATCGGAAGCGGCGAAGAAGCTGGGCGTAGTGGTCCACGACCACATCATTGTCGGCAAGCAGGGGCATGCCAGCTTCAGGGGCCTTGGCCTCCTGTAGGGCGTCCCGAACGCGACGGAAGCGGTCTATGCCCGCACCACGGTGATCTTTTCCCCCGACCGCACAGCCGCCATGGACTTCACGTCCTCCACGGCACGGCCCCAGATATTTGCCGGGCTCGCCAGCCGGGTCTCGTCACCGCGCGACACCGGCGTGCGGCCAAAGCCGATGGCGATGGCGTCCCCGTCGGTCCAGAAAGCGATTTCGCCGGGCACAACCACGTCCCGCGCGTCCATTTCCCGCGGCACGCTGACAGGCGTGGAGAAATAGACTTCCTCGCCCCATGTCTGCGCGCGCGCCGTGAAGGGCGCTGCGTCCCATAGGGCATTCGCGGTGGGAGAATCGAGAAGTTCTACGGTGAGAGTAACGCTGCCCGCGGTGATCAGAAGCTGCCGCATGACGCCGTCCCTGCCCCGTTGGCGATCAGGCCGGGCTGGGTCCGAACAGCAACACAGCGTTGAGGCCGCCGAAGGCGAAGGAGTTGGACATCGCGTAGGTCACATCGCGCTTGCGCGGGACGTTCGGCGTGTAGTCCAGATCGCATTCCGGATCGGGCTCGTTCAGGCCGATCGTGGGCGGCGCGGAGCCTTCGCGGATCGCCATGATCGAGGCGACCGCCTCGATACCGCCGCCTGCGCCAAGGCAATGTCCATGCATCGACTTGGTGGAGGACACGGAGAGATTATCCGCGGCCTTGCCGAACACGCGGCGGATGGCGCGAGTCTCGTTCACGTCGTTCACCGCCGTCGCCGTGCCGTGGGCATTCACATACTGTACATCGCCCGGCGACAGCCGCGCATCGTCCAGCGCCATCTGGATGGCGGTCGTGGCGCCATCGATGGAGGGGTTGACCATGTCGGCGGCGTCCGAGGTGGTGCCATAACCGACCAGCTCCGCCAGGATATTGGCGCCGCGCGCCTTGGCGTGCTCGTATTCTTCAAGCATGAGCAAGCCCGCACCTTCCGCCAGCACCGTGCCGTTGCGATTCTTGGCGAAGGGGCGCAGCCCATCGGGGCTGAGCACGCGCATGGCCTGCCAGGCGCGCTGGGCGCCCCAGTTGAGCGAAGCTTCCGACGCGCCGGCGATGCCGAGATCGACGACGCCCTCTCGGATCATGCGGTAGACCGTGCCGATGGCATGCGCGGCCGTCGCGCAGGCGCTGACAATGCCATAGGTGGGTCCGGTGATGCCATATTCGATACTCACATGCGCCGCCGCGGAGGAGCCGATCGACTTCAGCAGCGTCAGCGGATGGGTGGCGCGCTTGTTCTCCTTGAACAGCATCTTGTAGGAGAATTCGAGGGTCGTCAGTCCGCCGACGCCAGATCCGATGATCGACGCCGCGCGATAGGACTTCTCGCCCTTGAGCGGCATCTCGAGGCCTGACTGGGCAACGGCTTCCGCGGCCGCGCAGCCGGCGAATTGCGAATAGCGGTCGGCGAGCAGGAACTGCTTGCTCTGCAGCCTTTCGCGCGGATCGAAGTCCGGCACCTCGCCGGCGATGGTGATGTAGAGATCCTCGGTCGAGAAATTCTGAATCGTACGGATGCCGCATTTGCTGCCCTGGATGGCAGACCAGAATTTGTCCACGCCAGTACCGATGGGCGATACCACGCCCATGCCGGTCACCACGACGCGCCTGCGCCCGTTCGAATTAGCCATGGATTGAATTACCCAGCCGTTGGCGGATTAAAAAGACCCTCGTGGGAGGGTACAGGCGGCCCGACTATGCGGCCGCGCCGGATGCTTTCGACTCCGCTATCAGGGATTTCACCTTCTCCACCACGGAGCCCACCGTCGAGAAATCCTCGACGTCTTCATTCGCGTTGTAGGGAATCTCGATACCGAACGTATCCTCGATATCGAAAACGATGACGGCGAGATCCAGCGATTCGATGCCGAGATCGCTCAAGGGCGTCTCAAGGCCGATCGACTTGGCCGGATCCTTCATATTCTTCTTAAGGATATCGACAATCTTCGTCGCCACTTCATCCATATCGCTCTCCCTGCCCCTTTTCGCCGGGGCTGATCCTTGTCTTCAGGAACCGCTAAATCAGGCAGGCTTCCAGAGCAAGCCGCGCGTCCCATTAGTCTTAAAATACCGCAGTGTCTAGGCGGCCCCGTGATCTTACAAGCATACAGCCCCGCGAACCGGCAACCGCTACCTTTTGCGGGCCGGAAGACGCCTCACAGCCATGTGGGAGCAACAGGGCAAAAATGCAAGGAATTCTCGCAATTTGTCCCCAAAATCGTGGCCGACTTCAAATGTTGTTTCATGATATGATCGCGCCAAAGAGCAGCGCAATTTGGGCCGAAATCAGCGCTTCCGGGACCTTATGGCAGAATCAGGACGAAACGCCGCACTGCAGCAACATCCCTGGCTCAAGGCTTATCCTGCCGGCCTGAAGTGGGACAAGGATTACACACCCCGGCCGCTGCATGAATATCTGGACGAATCGTCCGCCAGGTTCCCCGGCGCCATATGCACCACCTTCCTCGGCCGTGAGCTGACCTATGCCGAAATCGCCCGGCAGGTGGACAGGGCGGCGGCCGGCCTGCAGTCGCTTGGCCTCGGCAAGGGCAAGAAGGTCGGCCTGCTCCTGCCGAACACCCCGACCTACCTGATCTACTACTTCGCGGCGCTCAAGACCGGGGCCACGGTAGTCAACTTCAATCCACTCTACACAGTGGAGGAGCTGCGCCATCAGGCCCGCGACAGCGGCATCTCCCTCATGGTCACGCTGGACCTGAAGATGCTGTTCTCCAAGGTCGAACAGCTGATGCAGGAAGATGCCCTGGAGAATGCGATCGTTTGCTCATTTGCGCGCCTGCTGCCGCCGCTGAAGTCGCTGCTGTTCCGGCTGTTCAAGTCGAGCGATGTGGCCAGCCCACGGCGCTCCCCGGTCGCGGGCAAGGTGATCGACGGCGACGGCCTCCTCGACGGGGATACTCCCTTCCGCCAGCCGCACATCGACACCGGCGACGTGGCCGTCCTGCAATATACCGGCGGCACCACCGGCACGCCCAAGGGCGCCATGCTGACCCACGCCAATCTCAGCATCAACGTACAGCAGGTGATCGACTGGGCCGGCGGCATCTCGCCGGGCCAGGAACGGATCATGGCGATCCTGCCCTTCTTCCATGTCTTCGCCATGACGGCGGTGCTGAATTTCGGCGTCGCCAAGGGCTCCACCCTGATACTGATGCCCCGCTTCGAACTGCAGGGCGCCCTCGATCTCATTCACAAGCACAAGGCGACCATGCTTCCCGGTGTGCCGACGATGTACAATGCCATGAGCAATTTCCCCGGCCTGGGGAAGTACGATCTCACCTCGCTCAGATTCTGCATCTCGGGCGGCGCTGCCCTTCCCGTCGAGATCAAGCGCGCCTTCGAGAAGCTCACCGGCTGCATCCTGGTAGAGGGCTACGGCCTCAGCGAAACCTCTCCAGTCGCTACCTGCAATCCACCCGATGGCCCCGTGCACGAAGGCTCGATTGGCCTGCCCCTGCCTGCGACGGTTATCTCCATCCGGTCGATCGACAACCCGGAAAAGGAGATGCCGCTCGGCGAGAAGGGCGAACTGTGCATCGCCGGACCGCAGGTCATGCCCGGCTATTGGGAAAAGCCGGAGGAGACCCGGGACACATTCACGGGAAAATTCTTCAGGACCGGCGACGTCGGCTACATGGACGA
>JAYZVT010000025.1:0-2529 GCA_036155355.1 Pseudomonadota bacterium | reverse complement strand
CGTGGTCATTGTCTATGGGCTGTTTGCCGCGGCGTTGATCCGGCTCAGCCGCCATTTCGCCGGTTGGGTGCTGCAGGCGCTGCCGAACGCGACGCCGGCGAGCATGGACAAGCGGACGCGGGTGGTCATCTACGGCGCGGGCACCACCGGCATTCGTCTGCTCGGCGCCCTCTCGGACAGCCGTGACTACAAGGCCGTCGCCTTCATCGACAATGACAAGACGCTCTGGGGACGCGTCGTGCAGGGGATAACGGTCCATCGAGCTGAAAAGCTGCGGAACCTGATCGAGAAGCAGCGCGTGCGCGAAGTGTTCCTGGCTCTGTCGTCTGCGGCACGGACAGAGAGACGCAACATCATCAGAATGCTCGAACCCTATCCGGTGCTGGTAAAGACACTTCCGGGTCTTGACGAGATCGCGT
This sequence comes from Pseudomonadota bacterium, assembly GCA_036155355.1. Lineage (GTDB taxonomy): Bacteria > Pseudomonadota > Alphaproteobacteria > Rhizobiales > Methyloligellaceae > JAYZVT01. The sequence goes on along the minus strand of JAYZVT010000025.1, from coordinate 2,110 downwards.
CCGGCAGGGTCGAAGTCAGCGATTTACGTCCCATAGACGTGGAAGACCTGCTCGGGCGCGACCCGGTGCCGCCCGAGCCTGAACTGCTGGACAAGGACATCCGCGACAAGTGCGTGATGATCACCGGCGGGGGAGGCTCGATCGGTTCGGAGTTGGCGCGCCAACTGCTGCCGCTTGGTCCCCGCCGTCTCATCCTGTTCGACCTGTCCGAAGCCGCGCTCTACGAGATTGAGACGGAAGTGCGCGACGCAATTCGCAAGTTGCGCGCGGAAGCCCAGACAGCAGGTAAGCCATCCCATGACGTACAGGTGGTTACGATACTCGGGAGCGTCCTGGACGGGCGGCTCATGCGTGACGTCTTTGCGGCGCACCGCGTGCAGACGGTCTATCACGCCGCCGCCTACAAGCATGTGCCGATCGTCGAGGCCAATCCGGTCACGGGACTGCGGAACAATACTTTCGGCACGCTGATCGCAGCGGAGTCCGCCATCGACACCGGCGTGGAAAAGTTCGTCTTGGTCTCGACGGACAAGGCGGTGCGGCCGACGAGCATCATGGGCGCCAGCAAGCGACTGGCGGAAATGACACTGCAGGCATTGGCGGCGGAATCGGGAAGCAGCACGATTTTCACCATCGTGCGTTTCGGCAACGTGCTGGATTCCTCGGGGTCGGTGGTGCGGCGCTTCCGCCAGCAGATCAAGGACGGCGGGCCGGTCACGGTAACCCATCCCGAAATCATCCGTTATTTCATGTCGATACCGGAGGCGGCGCAACTGGTGCTGCAGGCGGGCGCTATGGCATCCGGCGGCGACGTCTTTGTGCTCGACATGGGCCAGCCGGTGAAGATCGACGACATGGCCCGGACCATGATCCGGCTGAGCGGCCTGGAAGTGAAGGACGACGCCAATCCGGACGGCGACATCGAGATCGAATATATCGGGTTACGCCAGGGCGAGAAGCTGTATGAGGAACTTCTCATTGGCGAGACGACGACAGGGACCAAGCATCCGCGCATCATGATGAATTCCGAGCCGTTTATCGGACTCGAGAAGCTGGAGCAGGAGTTTGCCGCGCTGGACGACGCCATCGACGAAGGCGATCTGGAGGAAATCGAGACGATCCTGAAGCGCACGGTCGAAGGCTACACGACGCTGCCAGTCAGCCCCGATGAATTTCCCGAAAGCGAAGAGTGGCCGACGGCCACGCGGACGTTGCATTGACGGGTACGGCAGCTACCTCACGTGTCGCCATAGCCGCGTCCTACGCCCCGTCCCTGGTGCTGTTCCGTGGATCTCTGATCCGCGAACTGGTCAGCCGGGGCCACAAGGTCCTGTGCATCGCGCCGGATCTCGGCGAGAAACTGCGCGAGGACCTGCAGGAACTCGGCGCGGAGTGCGTCGGCGTATCGCTCGAACGGACGGGCCTGAATCCTGTGGCAGACCTGGGCACAATCCGCGAATTCACAGACATATTTCTCGAATGGAAGCCGGACGTGGTCATGGGCTACACGCCGAAGGCGGCGATCTATGCGTCGCTCGCGGCATCGCGTGCCGGAGTGGCGCGCATCGTCCCCATGATTACCGGTCTGGGCTATTCCTTCCTGCCGGGGGGCGGCCTCAAGGCGCATCTCATCCGCCGCGTTACCGAGCATCTTTACAAGCGCGCCCTGCGCGTGAGCCACGGCGTCATCTTCCACAATGACGATGACGCCCGCGTGCTGATGGCTGCGGGAGTGGTGCCGCAGGGCATCAGCGTCAGCGTGGTGCGCGGCTCGGGCGTCGATCTCGACCACTACAGTCAACAGCCGCTACCACCGATTCAGGACGGCATCACCTTCCTGATGATCGCGCGCCTCGTACGCTACAAGGGCGTAGAGGAATATTGCGAGGCAGCGCAGAGACTGTTCGGACAGGGCGTGAAGGCCAAGTGCCTGCTGGTCGGACCGCAGGAGACGGGACCGAGCGCCTTCCCTGCCGCCGAGTTGCTGCGCTACAAGCCGGCGATCCGCTACCTTGGACCGACCGACGACGTGCGTCCCCATCTGGCGCGCTCACATGTCTATGTGCTGCCGTCCTATGGCGAGGGAATGCCGCGCACGGTGCTGGAGGCG
>JAYZVT010000024.1:0-6788 GCA_036155355.1 Pseudomonadota bacterium | reverse complement strand
ACCGAGAGGGACGGCGTCTTGAACTATCTGGCTGCCAAAACTACGGAAGAGGCTGACGGTACCGCGGACGGCGGTACGGCAGTCGCTTTCGGCTGGCGCTATTTCGTCGAATTCCTGTTCTGGCTTGGTCTAATGGCTGCCGGGGCTGCGCTTTTCGCGCTGCTGGTCATCGCTCCGGCGTTTGCCGGGATCGCGGCCCAGATCGAGGGTCAGGAACAGAACGGCTTTGGCCGGATCGTCATCACCTTCGACAAGCTTCCTGTCTACCGCAACGAGCTGTCTGCGGGTGTTTTCGTGCTGTCGTTTGACGAGGGCATCGACGTCTCGCTGGACCGGCTTAAGAATGAGTTGCCCGTTTATGTAGGCATGGCGCGCAGGGACCCGGACGGAACCGCGCTGCGTATCGCGCTCAACCGCAGCTTCCAGGTGAATCTCATGGAAGCAGGGCGCCAGTTGTTCATCGACCTGCTGCCGTCGGGCTGGAAGGGCCCGCCGCCGCCGCTGCCTTCCCACGTCATCAAGGAGCTGTCAGCGCAGGCGCTGGCTGCGGAACGCAAGGCGCGGGAAGAAGCACGCCAGCGCGAGGCGATGAAGAATGCCAACAAGCTGGATGTACGGTTGCTGAAGCAACCCACATTCGTGCGTCTGGTGTTCGACTGGAATACTTTTGCGACCGCCGATGTGTCGCGATCAGGTAGCGAAGTCTCGCTCAAATTCAACCAGATGGCCAATGTGTCGCTGGCCGAGGTGAAGTCGGGCGCTCCCCGCTATCTGCGCAACATTTCGGCCGACAATTCGCCCGGGGGACTTGTCGTTTCGCTGACGGTAGACGATGACGTCGATGTTCGGGGTTTCCGGGAGGGGATGACCTATGTCCTCGACCTGACGGGCCCGGAGCGGTCGTCGGAGGCTTCGGTGGCGGAAGTGGCAAAGGTCACCGGCGTCAGCGACGAGCCTGCCGCATCGGTCCCCGAGCAAGCGAAAGATCAGATTTTGGTGAAGGCGGCGGGGGCAGAAATGCCACCTGCCGGGAAACCCGCTCCGCCCGTCATTGCCACACAGTCGGCGCCGCTCGATCCCTCGGCGATACCGGTTGGCCAGACGCCCCCCGGCGATCTGCCGGAGATGGTGCAAACGCCACCAGCGGCCGCTTCGCCATCCCATGCGGCGGACACGGCTCCGGCGATACCGGCTGTTCCTATCGCCTCGACGCCACCGGCGCCCGCTGCGTCAGCGCCAGTTCAGACAAAGAAGGAGTTGGCGCCCACGCCAGAGATGCAGGCGAGTGCCGCGGCGTCTACGGAGCCTGAAGAAATATCACGGGCCATCCGAGCGGACGACAACGGCGCCAATCTGAAGCTCACATTCCCGTTCAGGGAGAAGACCGCCTCCGCGGTCTTCCTGCGGGGCGAGACCGTGTGGATCGTATTCGACTCGGAGGCGACGCTCGATGCGTCGGCGCTCGACGGCATCGTGGGCAAGAAGATCGTTTCCTATCAGCACATACGCGGACAGGGGATGCAGTATTTCCGGCTGCGCCTGTCCAAGCCTTGGCTTGCCTACGCCACCCAGAACCAGAATTCGTGGGTTGTCGACGTGGGTGACATGGTCACGGGCAAGGCGGAACCGCTGCTGCTGCAGCGGCGGCTGCGCGAAGACAAGCAGTCGCTGATCGCGGTCAAGCTCGATGACCCGGGACATGTTCGCTGGATCGCCGATCCGGCGGTGGGTGACAGCATCGCCGTGGTCACGGCCTTCGCGCCGGTAAGAGGAATTTTCAAGCCACAGGACTTTGTTGAGTTCTCGGCACTTCCTACGGCGCATGGCCTGGCCGTGCGGACGAATTCAGATGACGTGGCTGTGCGCCTTCAGATCGACGAGGTCATCATCACGCGCCGCGCCGGCCTGACGCTGTCGGCGGGCAAGGCGCCCCAATATGCTCGTGGGCGAAAGCCGCTCGATTCGAGTCCGCGCACCGGTTTCCTCGACCTCGCGTCGTGGGACGCGCCGACGCCGGCGCAGTTTTCAAAGCAGGTGAGCGACCTGCAGCGCAAGATCGCGCTGATGCCGGAAGCGCAGCGCAACGAGCATCGCTTCAGACTGGCGCGGCTGTTCGCGGCGCAGATGTTCGCGCCGGAGGCCGTGGGAACGCTGAACCGTATGGTTGAGCAGGATCCCGATGTGGGTAACGACCCCGCATTCAGCGCCCTTCTTGGTGCGGAACTGGCGCTGATGGGCAGGGTGGCAGAGGCGCGCAAGGCTTTCGACTCCCATGCTCTCGCCCATGACAGGGATGTGGGTCTTTGGCGCGGATTCCTCGACGCACAGGACAAGGATTGGGCCTCCGCACTGAGCAATTTCAGTTCAGGGATAGATGTCATCCGGACGTACCGTCCCGACATGCAGGCGCTGTTCAGGCTTACGGCAGCGAGGGCAGCCCTGGAGTCCGGCAAACTGACTCGCGCCGCGGAGGAGCTGGATGGCGTTCCTGAAAGCGGCCTGACGCCCGATTTGTTGACGGAAGCGGACCTGCTTCGGGGCCGCTATCTGGACCGCGTGGGGCGCACAACCGAGTCGGTGGAGTCTTACGAGCGCGTGCTCTCGAGCGAACGACAGCCGCAATCTGCGGAAGCGACATGGCGTCTGGTCGTTATCTAGCTGCGGCTCGGCAAGATAGCAGAGGGCGATGCACTGGAGTTGCTGGAGCGCCATCACCTGACCTGGCGGGGCGACGACAACGAACTGCAGACAATGCGTCTGCTGGCGGACCTTTATGTGAAAAAGAAGGAATATCGCCTGGCGCTCAACCTGATGAAGGGCACCACGCTGGTCGCGCCGGATGCCAAGCCCGTAAGGCTGATCCAGGACGACATGCGCAGGGTATACGAAGATATCTTCCTGCACGGGCTGGCGGAGAAGATGTCGCCGGTGGAATCGCTCGCCCTGTTTTACGACTTCCGGGAGCTGACGCCCGTGGGCCGGCTCGGCGATGAGATGATCCGCAGCCTCGCCGACAGGCTCATCAGCGTGGAACTCCTCGATCAAGCCACAGACCTGCTCGATCACCAGGTCAACAAGCGGCTGAAGGGCAGCGCAAGGTCGCAGGTGGCCACGCGACTTGCCATGGTTCACCTGATGAACCGCAAGGCGGAGCTGGCGCTAAGGACGATCCGGCAGACACGACAGGCAGGCCTGCCCAACGAGCTACAGCGCAGCAGGAACCTGCTCGAGGCCCGCTCCCTGGGTGAACTGGGCCGCGCCGACGCGGCGGTCGAAATTCTCAACACGATGGACGGTCCGGAAGTCGAGCGGCTGAAGGCTGACGCGCTGTGGAGCTCACAGAACTGGCGCGGCGTTGGCGAGCAGCTCGAAAAGATGCTGGGGGGCCGCTGGCAGGATTCGGAGCCGCTAACCGACAAGGAGCGCTTCGATGTGCTGCGGGCCGCCATCGGCTACTCATTGGCCGAGGATCAATTCGCGCTCGATCGTCTGCAAAAGAAATTCTATGGCAAGATGGTGAAGACGCAGGACGCTGACTCCTTCGTCCTCGTGACCAAGCCGGTGAAGCTGAAAGACGTGAACTTCCGCAATCTCGCCAGGGAAATTGCCTCGATCGACACGCTCAACGGATTCATGAAGGAATTCCGGGCGCGGTACGACAAGACGCCGGAACCCGGCCAGACCAGCGAATCTGAGGCCCAGAAGGGCAGGGCGGGTTAAGCCGGCGGCCCGCAATGGGCATTCCACAAAAGAAAACCCCTGCGCAAGGCAGGGGGAGTTTTCATTGGGGGTACGGCGGGAAACGGATCATCCGTTCGACCGGCCGTGTGCAGGGGACATGCGAAGCGCGTACTGGACAGATCGCGCACGTGTGTCACTCAGCCGGTAGATAATATGAAATTGGCGAAGCAAGCGCAATCCCGCCGTTGACCTCACGTCTCCGCGGCGCTTGCCTTGCCTCTTTTTGCCGCTCGCGCTCCAGAGGACATGATGGCCTTTTCCAGCCTGTCGATTTCCCTGAGGCGGATGTCGCGCTGGGCAAAGGGGATCTCGACCCCCGCCTTGCGGAAGGCGGCGAGAATGGCGAAACGGAGCTGACTGCGAACCTTCAGACCCTTGTCCACGTCGCCCACGAAGCCGACCAGACGGAAATCCAGCGAACTGTCGCCAAAGCCATTGAGAAGCACGCGGGGCGCGGGCAATTCGAGAATGTCCGGGTGGTCCTTGGCGCAGGACATCAAGATGGATTCCACCTGTTCGGGGTCGGACTCGTAACCGACGCCAACCTCGACGACCACGCGTGCGCGGCGGTTGCGGAACGTCCAGTTCGTGACCGTGCCTGAAATCAGCTCGGAGTTCGGGATGATGACATAGTTGCGGTCGAAGGTTTCGATCTCGGTGGCGCGCACGCTGATGTTGCGCACATGTCCCTCGGTGCCGCCGACGACGACCCAGTCGCCGACGCTGACGCGTCTTTCGGCCAGCAGGATCAGCCCGGAGACGAAATTGTTAACGACGCTCTGCAAGCCAAAGCCGATACCTACCGAAAGCGCGCCGGCGACGAGCGCCAGATTGGAGAAGTCCATTCCGGCGTATGAGACAGCGACAATGAGCGCGAGCGTCGCACCGACATAGCCGATTGCCGTGCGTATGGCGCTGCGGGCGCCCTGTTCGAAGCGGGCGCGGCTAAGTACACCGGCCTCAAGCCAGTTCTGGACGATACGCGTCATCCCGAGGCCAACGACGAAGATGGCCGCGGCTATGAGGATGGTGGATATGGAGATCGTCCAGTTGCCGAACTGGAAACCGAAGAATGCCTTATGCGACCAGTTGCGGATGTCACTCCAGTCCAGGCCCCACTGGAGCAGGATCAGCAGGGCAGCGGCGGCGATAAGCAGGATGTGGAACAGCAGCGAGGCGAGGACGCCGCCGCGCACATACCAATTGGCTGCGGCGACGGCCTCGGGCGACTGGTCGCGGCGGGTGGCGACGGCCTCGGCGAACTGCTCGATGGTGACGTGCAGCAGCAGCGCCAGAGCAATGATGGAGCCGGTGAGAATGATCTGACCGATGAGAAACTTGGCGAGGGCGACATATCCGGTCAGCGCGGAGATCACCACGAAACCGACGAGGATACCCAGCACGACGCGGGCGGCGGTATAGGCAGCGGACGGTGTCTGGGGGCCGTCGCGCTCGGAGCCGCCGATGGGTGTCATAAACATCGCAGCGAGAAGGGTGGCAATGGCGACTGTGGAAATGAAACTGAGGGCTACTGTCAGCAGCACCGGCAGGAACAGGATGCGGACAAGCTCCGACAGGAAATAATCGACGGCCCAGATGACCAGGATACCCCAGAACAGCCAGCGCAGGGTTCTGGCGCTTTGGGTGGAGACCGGCAGGATGCGCCAGCGCGGCTGGTTCGGGGCGAGGATCGTCTGCGACAGGGCCATGACGGTTACGGCCAAGATGAAGCAGACATAAGCGGAGACCGCCATTTCGCCGAATCTGCCCGAGATCTGACCTGTTAGCCACAGTCCAAGCATGAACAGGCTTGAGGCTGCAACCAGCGGAATGGCGCGCATGAGCGACACACCGGCGGCGGTCGCGGCGCGGCGCAGGAATGGCGGCGACTCGCGCAGATCCGACGAGCGGTACTGCGAGATTAGCCGGCGGCTCAGGGCGCCAAGGCCCAACCAGACGAGCAGCGCCAGCGACCCGATGAGGGCGATGAGGACGGGCTTGGCGGCCAACTGCAGCCACTCGGTTACCATCAGCGAGACGCCATGGGAGAGACCCGGCAGCTGTTCGCCCACTTCGCGCCAGAGTGCCGCATCGAAGGGGATGCCGCTGCGGTTGAGCAACTGGGAGGAAAACTGCGCGCGGCGGTGTTGCAGGATTTCCTCGGTCAGCTGCCTGCCGAGCGTGTTGAGCACACGGACGGTCTTGATGGCGCCATCGAGATCGGCGGCCTGCTTGGTCAATTCAGCGCGCAGCTTTGCCGCCGCCTCCGACTCGGGGGGGTCTTCGGGCTTTGGCGCGGGGCCCAGGCGGTCGAGCTGCGAATTTACCGCCTGCAGCTCGGCGGCCGTCTTCTCCGCGAATTTGGCGGCCTGGCCGCTGATACGGCGGACTTCGTTCCGCAACGAAATGAGCTGCGCATCATCGTCCTGGGCGCGCTTCACCGCCTTTTCGATGCGCTCGAGATCGGCTTTCCAGCCGGCCAGCGGTTGGGGCAACTCCACCGCAATTTCGCCCTGGGCGAATGCGGCGCCGGTGAACAGGACCGCCAGCAAGAACATGCGAATGGCGGCGAGGAGAGGGGATATGAAGAGCTGCGGCATGATCTCCGTGACAGACGAAAGCGAGACCGCGCGCGCCCAGTGCACAGGCGGGCGTCGGCCGGCCAGGGACTGCGGGAGTTCTAAACCGATTCTCGGCTGCGGGGGCGCAAAGCTACAAGCCGTAACTCTGCACGAGACTTCCCGCCACAAGATGCCAGCCGTCCACGAGGACGAAGAAGATCAGCTTGAAGGGTAGCGAAATTATGACGGGAGGAAGCATCATCATGCCCATGGACATGAGAACCGAGGCGACCACCATGTCGATGACGATGAACGGCACGAACAGCAGGAAGCCGATCTCGAAGGCGCGCTTCAACTCGGAAATCATAAAGGCCGGGACCAGCACACGCAGGCTGATGTCCTCCACGCGTTCGGGGCGGTCGTTGCCGGACATGTTCATGAACAAGCCGAGATCCTTCTCGCGCACGTGATGGAGCATGAATCCCT
>JAYZVT010000023.1:0-16971 GCA_036155355.1 Pseudomonadota bacterium | reverse complement strand
GCGCCGGTGAAGATCGGCGATGAGGTTGTGGCGACCGCCCGTGTCACCGAGCTTCTCGGCGACCGCAAGCGGGCGATTTTCGCCTGCAGTTGCGCCGTCGGCGGCAAGACGGTACTTGATGGCGAGGCGGTGATCATGGTGCCGGGCCGCCCGGCTTGAGGCAGGCCTCAAGGGCTTGCGATTTCCGCAAGGCCCGATGCGCGTCCTGACAGACCACGCAGATTGTCCGAGCGAGTTGAAGGGCTCGGTCCTTGCCATCGGCAATTTCGATGGCGTGCATCGCGGCCACCAGGCCGTGCTGGCAACGGCAATCGCGCAGGCCGGGAGCCGCGGGGCGCCCTCTGGCGTCATGGTATTCGAGCCGCATCCCCGTCAGTATTTCAAGCCCGACGCGCCTTTCTTCAGACTGACCCCGTCGGCCCTCAAGCAGCGGCTGTTCGCGGCGCTTGGCCTCGATGTAACCGTGGAACTGCCCTTCGGGCCGGCTCTGGCCCGCCTGACAGCGGAAGAGTTTGTCCGCGATGTGCTCGCTGGCGGCCTCGGCGTCACCCATGTGGTGACGGGCGCCGACTTTCATTTTGGCAAGGGCAGGGAGGGCAACCCCTCACGGCTGGCGGAACTGGGCCGGGCGCACGGCTTCACCACCGAGATCGTCGTCCCTGTGGGCGATCCGGGGGGCGTATTCTCCTCAAGCGAGATCAGGGACCATCTCAGGCTGGGTGAAGTCCGCGAGGCCGCCAATGTGCTCGGCTACTGGTGGCGCGTGCCCGGTATTGTCAGCGGGGGGGACCGGCGCGGCCACGGCCTGGGGTTCCCCACCGCCAACATCGTGCCGCCGCGAGGCTTTGGTCTTGCTCACGGCATCTATGCCGCCCGTGCGGTCACGTCCGCCGGCCGCCATGCCGGGGCCGCCTATCATGGCACGCGCTCCACTTTCGGCGCGGGCGAGCCGCGCATGGAGGTTTTCCTGTTCGATTTCACCGGCGATCTCTACGGCCAGGAAATCGAGATTGAACTGGTCGAATTCCTGCGTGGCGACAGGGCTTTCGACAGCGGCGACGCACTGAAGTCGCAGATGCAGGCCGATTGCGAGGCGGCAAAGGACGTTTTGGCGCACCTGGAGCACGATGACCCCATGCGCGCCTTTCCGCTTGGCCGGGCGCTGGCGCCCTGACGCCCCGCGCAACAGGGGCTGGATTGTTGGAAACGCCGTTGTTAGAAACCCGCTCTACAAGCGGAATCGGGGCCTGAACCCATGAGCAAGACGTCGGACGGCAAGGCCGGAACGGCCGCGCGCGACTGGCGCGAGACGTTGTTCCTGCCGCAAACGGACTTCCCCATGAAGGCGGGGCTTCCCCAGCGCGAGCCGAAACTGCTCGCCCGCTGGCAGAAGATGGACCTCTACAAGCGGCTGCGCCAGCAGGCGAAGGGCCGCGACAAGTACATCCTTCACGACGGCCCGCCTTACGCTAACGGGCATCTGCATATCGGCCACGCCCTGAACAAGATCCTCAAGGACATGGTCACGCGCTCCATGCAGATGACCGGCAAGGACAGCAATTACGTGCCGGGCTGGGACTGCCACGGCCTGCCCATCGAATGGAAGATCGAGGAGCAGTACCGCGCCAAGGGCAAGGACAAGGACGCGGTGCCCGTCAACGAATTGCGCAAGGAGTGCCGCGATTTCGCCGAGCACTGGATCGATATCCAGCGCGAGGAATTCAAGCGCCTCGGCGTCATCGGCGACTGGGACAACCCCTACACAACCATGTCCTTCGATGCTGAAGCCACCATCGCCGGTGAACTGATCAAGTTCGCTACCAACGGCCTGCTTTTTCGCGGTTCCAAACCCGTAATGTGGTCCGTGGTCGAACGCACCGGCCTCGCCGAGGCAGAAGTCGAATATCACGAACACACCAGCCCGACGGTGTTCGTGAAGTTTCCTGTTTCTGACTACAAGGGTGCTGGGGGAGACTTTGGCGACGATGGCCAGTTCTTGCTTCCTCGAGAACTGAAAAGTTCATTCGTCGTGATTTGGACGACAACCCCTTGGACCATCCCCGGCAACCGGGCCATATGCTTCTCGTCGCGCATCGAATACGGTCTGTATGAGGTGGTGTCAGCGGAAAACGATTTCGGCCCGCAGCCGGGTGAGAAGTATCTCTTCGCCAAGAGCCTCGCCGACGGCTGCGCCGAAAAAGCCAAACTAACGATGAAGCTACTAGGTGATGTGCCTTGGGGCGTTCTTGAAGGTGTTACCTGCCAACATCCCCTGCGCGATCTCGGCTTCGATTTTGACGTTCCACTTCTCGACGGCGATCATGTCACCGATGACGCGGGCACCGGCTTCGTTCACACCGCGCCCGGCCATGGCCGAGACGACTTCGACATCTGGACGGAGAGCCGCAAGGCGCTGGAAGCGCGCGGCATCGACTCCGCCATTCCCTACACCGTGGATGAGGCCGGCTTTTTCACCGAGGCGGCTCATTCGCTAAAGGGCAAGCGCGTCATCGACGACAAGGGCAATTTCGGCGACGCCAACGACGCCGTCATCAAGGCGCTCATCGACGCCAAAAGGTTGTTCGCGCGCGGCAAGCTCCGCCACGACTATCCGCATTCCTGGCGGTCCAAGAAGCCTGTCATCTTCCGCAACGCGCCCCACTGGTTCATCGCCATGGACAAGGGGATAGAGGGGAAGGGCGACACCCTGCGCGCCCGCGCCCTGAACGCCATCAAACAGACCCGCTGGTTCCCCGCAGCCGGCGAGAACCGCATCACCGGCATGATCGAGTCCAAGCCGGATTGGGTCCTGTCGCGCCAGCGCGCCTGGGGCGTGCCCATCGCCGTCTTCGCCGGCAAGGACGGCGACGTGCTGAAGGACGAAAAGGTCAACACCCGTATTATCGAGGCGTTTCGCCGGGAAGGTGCCGATGCGTGGTTCGCCGAGGGCGCCAAGGAGCGCCTGCTTGGCAACGACTACAGCCCTAACGACTGGGAGAAGGTCGATCACATCCTCGATGTCTGGTTCGATTCCGGCTCGACCCATGCCTTCGTCATGGAGGAGCGCGAGGACCTGAAATGCAATCGCGTCGTCGATGGCGGGTCGGACCGGGTGATGTATCTGGAAGGCTCCGACCAGCATCGCGGTTGGTTCCATTCCTCGCTGCTCGAATCCTGCGGGACGCGAGGTAGGGCGCCCTTCGACGACGTGCTCACCCACGGCTTCGTTATGGCCGAGGACGGGCGCAAGATGTCCAAGTCCATCGGTAATGTCGTCGCGCCCCAGGACGTCATCAGACAGAACGGCGCAGAGATCCTGCGTCTGTGGGTGGCCAGTTCCGATTATTCCGAAGACCTGCGCATCGGGCCCGAGATCCTCAAGTCGAGTGTCGATGCCTATCGCAAGCTTCGCAACACGCTGCGTTTCATGCTCGGCAACCTGCATCACTATGACGACAAGCTGCGCGTGAAGCCGTCCGATATGCCTGAACTTGAGCGCTACATGCTGCATCGGCTGGCGGAACTCGACGCGTTGGTGCGCAAGAGCTACGAGAAATTCGACTACAAGCGCGTCTTCTCCGCCCTGTTCAATTTCTGCACGGTGGACCTGTCTTCGGTCTACTTCGACATCCGCAAGGATGCGCTCTATTGCGAGCCCTATGACAGCCGTCTGCGCCGCGCTTCGCTCACGGTGCTGGACGAGCTTTTCTCCTGTCTCACTGCATGGCTCGCGCCCATCCTCTGCTTCACGACAGAGGAGTCGTGGCTCTGCCGTTTCCCCGGCGACGAGAGTTCCGTCCATCTGCGACAGTTCCCAGACCTGCCCGCGTCATGGCGCGACGACAAGCTGGCGGCCAAGTGGAAGAAGGTCTGGCAGGTGCGCCGCGTCGTTACAGGCGCACTGGAGGTTGAGCGGCGCGATAAGCGCATAGGCTCGAGCCTGGAGGCCGCGCCGCGCATCTTCATCGCCGACAAGGCGCTGTTCGATGCCGTGGCCGATGTGGACTGGGCCGAGGTCGCCATCACAAGCCAGGCCAGCTGGACCAACGACAAGGGTCCCGCGGAGGCTTTCAGGCTGGACGAGGTGCCGGGTGTTGCCGTCGTGTCCGAACCGGCCATCGGCAGAAAATGCGCCCGCTCCTGGAAAATGTCACCTGAAGTCGGCTCCGATCGGGCCTTTCCGGACCTCACGCCCCGCGATGCCGAGGCGGTCCGGCAGTTCGATGCCCGCCGCCTGGCCGCGGAATGAGCATATCCCTGTCCGGAATCAGATTTTGGGGACCGGCCAGCCCACTCGGGCTGTCGCTTGCCCTGATTGCTGTGCTCATCGACCAGGCACAGAAGTGGTGGACGCTGCATGTCTATGACCTGGCCAGCAAGGGCACCGTCAGCTTGTCGCCGTTCCTCGACTTCGTTCTCGTCTGGAATCCGGGCGTCAGCTACGGCCTGCTGCCGCAGGAGGGCTGGATAGGGCAGGCTGTGCTCATCGCCATTGCCATCGCCGCCGTGGCCGGCTTCACAGTCTGGCTGGCGCGCACCCGATCGGCGCTGGTGGCGGCATCGATCGGGTTGATCATTGGTGGGGCCATCGGCAATGCCATAGACCGGGCGCTCTACGGCGCCGTTGCGGATTTCTTTTCTTTTCATGCCTTTGGCTTCTACTGGTACGTCTTTAACATTGCCGACGCGGCCATTGTTGCCGGGGTTGCGGGTCTCCTGTATGACTCGCTTTTCGGGAGCCACAAAAAGGTCTCAAAAAGCTCTTAGGAGCCAACCGGTTGTCCGATCTCGGGACAGGGACCAGGGGGCACGTCAGGTGCGTTTCGAGCAAAAGTCCGTATGGCGTTCCGCCCGGGTCTGCGCGGTGCTTGTCGCATCGGGCCTGCTGCTATCGGGTTGCGGCGGAGGCACGTCGGTCGAGTTTGAGGGCAAGTTATTCGAGGCCGTCGGTCTCGCCGGGCAGACCGAATACAAGGAGCCCAAGGTCGCCGACCGCTCGCCGCTGCTGCTGCCCCCGTCCAAGGAAAAGGGCGCATTGCCCGAACCGGGCACGCGCCAGGCGACTGTGTCACCTCCGCCCAACTGGCCCGTCGATCCGGATATCGAGCGCGAGCGCAAGCTTGCCGAGGCCAAGGAAAAGGAACGGCGCGAGTGCGAGAATTGGGCATTCGAGAACAAGAAGACTAGCGTCGAGGACTTCGAGAAGGTGCAGAACCCGAGCACGCGCTGCAAGGGTTGGCTCGGAAATGTCTTCAAGAACAAGGACACCTACGCCGCCGGCTCGCCCGATACCGTCGTGGACAGGTCAGGTATCCAGCCCAAGCCCGTGCCCCCGGCGCCGCCCGCACCCCCCGCCGCCAACTGAGTCTTCTTCTCTCCGCCGCCTCGCTCCGTAACCGCACCCTGACGAGCATTTGACGTCGCGTGGGCTTGCATTGTCCGCCGAATGGGCTGACATCTTGTGGCGCGCTGGCCGGCATGCGGATTTCCCCAGTCAGGCCATTGCAGTTGACCAGGACGTGGAAAGGCAGCCGACGCATGACCTATCTGGAGATAACCGCCATGCTTGACCGTGCGTTGATCGCATCCGTTTCGCTGATCTGCGCCGTAGCAATGACCGGCGTGGCGGCGTCTGCCGTGGCCGCCAAGTCCCGTGCCTCCTATTTCAAGCTCAAGAACGGCATGGAAGTGGTGGTCATACCCGACCACCGTTCGCCGGTTGTCACCCATATGGTCTGGTACAGGGTAGGCGGGGCCGATGAGCCCCGCGGCAGTTCGGGCATTGCCCATTTTCTCGAGCATCTGATGTTCAAGGGCACGAAGGAGATTCCGCCTGGCGAATTTTCCAAGGTCGTCGCCCGCAATGGCGGGCAGGACAACGCTTTTACGTCGAATGACGTCACCGCCTATTTCCAGCGGCTCGCCAAGGATCGCCTGCCTCTGATGATGAAGATGGAAGCGGACCGTATGGCCAACCTCAGCCTGCGGTCCGAGGACGTGCTGACCGAGCGCAAGGTCATTCTCGAGGAGCGCCGCTCGCGGGTGGACAACGATCCCTCCAGCATCCTCAACGAGCAGATGATGGCGACGCTCTACCAGTCCCATCCCTACGGCGTCCCCGTCATAGGCTGGGAACATGAGGTCGCGCAGCTCGACCACGACGACGCGCTGAATTTCTACAAACGCTACTACGCGCCCAACAACGCCATTCTCGTAGTCGCCGGCGATACCACCGCTGACGAGGTGCGCAAGCTCGCGGAAGCGACATTCGGCAAGGTCAAGCCTGTGCCGGACACCGCGCGGCTTCCTCGCCCGCAGGAGCCCAGACATTACGCGCCGCTTCGCGTCGAACTGGAGGACCCTCGAGCTGGCCGTTCGACGGTCCAGCGCTTCTATCTGGCGCCCGGTTACAGTAATGCCGCGCCAGGAGAGGCGGAAGCGATCGAACTGATGATGCGGGTGGTCGCGTCCGGCACCACCAGCCGCCTCTACAAGGCCCTTGTTGTCGAGCAGAAGAAAGCCGCGAGCGCCGGGGGCTGGTATACTGGCGCCGGCATCGATGGAGGGCGCATCGGGCTGTATGCCGTCGCGCCTGGCGATACTCCCGTGCGCGACGTGGAAGCGGCGCTCGACGCGGTCATTGACGAGATTGCCCTCAATGGTGTCACCCAGGAAGAACTGGACCGGGCGCGCAAGGCGCACCTGGCGACTTTCATCTACGAATCCGACAGCCAGTCCTCGCTCGCCCGCCGCTATGGCTGGAGCCTGGCTACAGGCCGTACCATCGAAGACATTGAGGCAATGCCCGAACGTCTGAGGCAGGTGACGCTTGCCGACGTCAACCGTGCCGCCCGCACTGTCTTCGACAAGAAGCGCTCAGTGACAGGAATTCTCACGACCGGTGAGCCGCAGCCAACCGCGGATGCCCCGGATGGGACACCACGCAAGGGTCCGAGGTCAGGATGAGGATTTTGAACGTAGTCACCAGCGAACGTCGGTGGTGCAACCGATTCCCGGTTTTTGTCGCACTGTTCGTCAGCCTGCTATATTTGGGACTTTCCGCAATGCCTGCACAAGCCATGCGTATCCAGAAGGTGACAAGTCCGGGCGGCATCGAGGCATGGCTCGTCGAGAGCCATGAGGTTCCGCTCATTGCCATGCAGTTCGGCTTTGCCGGCGGTTCGCTCCAGGACCCCGATGGTCGCGACGGCCTCGCCAATTTCGTCTCCGGCATATTGGACGAAGGCGCCGGCGATCTCGATGCGATTGCCTTTCACGAGCGCATGCAGGAGCTGGCCGTCCGAATGAGTTTCGATGCGGGCCGGGACGTGTTTTCCGGAAGCCTGCAGACGTTGACGGAGAACAGCGCCGAGGGTTTCGAGCTGCTGCGCATGGCACTGACCGAGGCGCGCTTCGACGAGGATGCAATTGCCCGCATCCGGACCCAGATCGTTGCCGGCCTGAAGATCGAGGAAACCGATCCCGACAGGGTCGCTGGCCGCGAGTGGTACAAGCTCGCCTTCGGCGAGCATCCCTATTCCCGCCCGCCCCAGGGCGACATCGGGACCGTGCAGGCAATCACAGCAGTTGATCTGAAGGACTATGCCCGCCGCGTCTTCGCCCGCGACAGTCTCAAGGTCGCGGTCGTGGGCGATATCGACGCCAAACGCTTGGCCTCCGTCCTCGACCAGGTCTTCGGCAGTCTCCCGGCAAAGGGCGATCTGCGCCCGGTCGACGAGGCGAAGCCGCCCATGGGTCCGATCCGCAAGGTCGTGGAAATGGACGTACCGCAGTCGGTCGCCCGTTTCGGACATCTGGGCCTGAAGCGTTCAGACAAGGATTTCGTCGCCGCATCTGTGCTGAACTACATCGTCGGCGGCGGCGGCTTCTCGTCCCGCCTGATGGAGGAAGTGCGCGAGAAGCGCGGTCTTGCCTATTCCGTCTATTCCTACCTATCGCCTTACAGGCATGCCGCACTCTATCTTGGCGGCGTCGCTACCGAAAACAAATCGATCGGACAGTCCCTGGAAGTCATCCAGAATGTCCTCAGGGATCTCGCCACCAATGGACCGAGTCAGCAGGAACTGGACGCCGCCAAGAGTTACATGACGGGTTCGTTCCCCTTGCGCTTCGACACCAGCGGCAAGATTGCGAGCCAGCTGCTTTGGATCCAGATCGAGAACCTCGGTATTGACTATATCGACAAGCGCAACTCTCTGGTCGAGGCCGTTACGCTCGAAGACATTAAGAGGGTCGCCAAGCGGCTCATCCACGCCGATGGCTTGATTGTCATTGTCGTCGGCAAGCCGGCCGGGACCCTTTGAATGTTCCTGCGCGGCTAGACCGCAGCCGATTGCGGTGTTTCGCCGTCCTCCCATTTGCTAGGGTCCGGCCCGCAAGTCGCGAGGCGGAGGGCGTGGTTTGACCATCGTTCAGGATATTCAGGGCTGCCTGGAACCGGGCATCGGTCGCTTCGGCCTGGCGCCCAAGTCCCTGGCTACACTCCTCACGCAGTTGCACCCGGCGCTCGACAGTCTCAGAACCGGCTACAAGGACGGCAGCATGGCGCTGCTGCGCGTGCCCGAGTGGCTATCCGACATCGACGACGCTGAAAAGGCTCTGGCGCGGCTGTCGGAGGGCGCGCGCACGCTGGTCTTCTTCGGCACTGGTGGATCGAGTCTCGGAGGACAGACCATCGCCCAGTTGGGCGGCTGGAATATTCCTGGAGAGATGCCCAAGGACCAGATGGGGCGCCCGCGCGTGCGCTTCTATGACAACCTCGATCCCCGCACGCTTGAGCGCTCCCTTTCCGCGCTCGACCTCGCCAAGACCCGCTTCGTCATCATCTCCAAATCGGGTAATACCGCCGAGACGCTGGTCCAGGCGATTTGCGCGATTGAGGCAATTAAGAAGGCCGGGCTCGGTGCGGAACTGCCCCGCCTCGTTCTTGGCCTGACCGAGCCGGCAGGCGATGGGACTCACAATGGCCTCAGAACGATTCTCGAATCATTCGGAATTCCCGCGCTCGATCACGCGATCGAGATTGGCGGGCGCTTTTCTGCGCTGACCAATGTGGGCC
This sequence comes from Pseudomonadota bacterium, assembly GCA_036155355.1. Taxonomy (GTDB): domain Bacteria; phylum Pseudomonadota; class Alphaproteobacteria; order Rhizobiales; family Methyloligellaceae; genus JAYZVT01. The sequence goes on along the minus strand of JAYZVT010000023.1, from coordinate 7,892 downwards.
TCCTGCCAGGAATGGCGAGGGGCTTGAACATGCGCAGGTTGCGCCAGGGCGCGGCGGCGGTGGTCAAGGCGCTGCTCGACGCCAGCGGCCCCGAAAAATTTGCCCCAGCGGTTGGCGCGGCAGTTGCCGTCGGCCTGGCCCGGGAGCGCGGCATCGTCGCGCAGGTGATGCTTCCCTATTCGGATCGGCTTGCGCGCTTCGCCCACTGGTTTGCCCAGCTATGGGCCGAGAGCCTCGGCAAGGACGGAGCGGGAACCATGCCGATCGCCGGTCTCGGACCCGTCGATCAGCATTCGCAGTTGCAGATGCTGCTCGATGGACCGCGGCATCACCTCGTTACCCTCATTCGCACGAGTTGCAAGGGCGCCGGTCCCGTGATCGGCGACGACCTCGCAAGATTGGCCGGTGCCGGCTACCTCGCGGGACGTCGCGCCGGCGACCTTGTCGCCGCGCAGCAGAGCGCCATCGCCGAAGCGCTTCGCGGCGCGGGACGGCCAGTCCGCACGCTCGATGTTGACCTGCTTGACGAATCGGCTCTCGGCGGCCTCATGATGCATTGCATGATCGAAACGATCCTCGCCGGGCACCTGTTCGGCGTAGACCCGTTCGGACAGCCGGCGGTGGAAGAGTGCAAGCGCCTCGCCCGCACCCGGCTGGAGAGTTGATACCGGGAGACGCGCCGTGGCCGTCCGCCAGCTTCCGCCAGCACTGATCAACCGCATAGCAGCCGGTGAGGTGATCGAGCGCCCGGCCAGCGTGGTCAAGGAACTTGTGGAAAACGCCATCGACGCGGGCGCCCGGTCCATCGAGATCGTGGCGCAGCGGGGAGGATTGTCTCTGTTGCGCGTAAGCGACGATGGGTGCGGCATGAACGCTGCCGATCTTGACCTGTGCGTCGAGCGCCATGCCACATCCAAGCTCGCGGGCGACGATTTGCTGGCCATCTCCACTCTCGGTTTCCGCGGCGAGGCGCTGCCGTCCATAGGCGCGGTTGCCCGCCTTGCCATCCAGAGCCGCGCGCGCGGCGGCGGGGAGGGGGCGGAGTTGCGCGTCGAGGGCGGCCGCAAGTCGGCGCTGCGCCCGGCCGCGCTCAATCCGGGCACGCGCGTCGAGGTGCGAGACCTCTTTTTCGCAACGCCGGCCAGACTGAAGTTCCTCAAGTCTGAACGCGCCGAGCAGGCGGCAATCGCCGACGTGGTCAAGCGGCTGGCGATGGCTCATCCTGCCGTTGCCTTTTCGCTCACCAGTGGCGATCGCGCCGTGTTGCGACTGCCTTCCGTCATGCCTGGACACCGCGCGGGCGTACTCGAGCGCCTCGGCCGCATTATGGGCGAAGAGTTCATGGCTGATGCTGTGCCTTTGTCGGCCGCCCATGAGAGCGCGCGCGTCGAGGGCTTTGCCGGACTGCCGACGTTGAACCGCGCCAACGCCATGATGCAGTTTCTCTTCGTCAACGGACGTCCGGTGCGCGACAAGCTGCTGGCTGGTGCGGTCCGTGCCGCTTACGGCGACATGGTCCCCGCTGGGCGCCATCCGATGCTGGCGCTGTTCGTTGACGTGCCGCCGTCCGAGGTGGATGTGAACGTGCATCCGGCCAAGACCGAGGTGCGCTTCCGCGATGCGGGCGCCATCCGCGCGCTCATGGTCGGCGCGCTGCGGCAGGCTCTCGCGGATGCGGGACACTCTACCGCGTCGGCATTGGCGCAACGCGCATTCGCTCGCGCGGTTCCTCAATCTTTTCAATCAGTTAGGACGGGTCACTCAGATGGCTTCTCCGAAGAAGCGCAGGCGTCGTTCTACGACCTGTCAGCGACGAGCGGCGACACCAGGGCGAGCGATACTGCACTCGCTCCCGACCGCACCGGCAGCCCGCTTGGCGCAGCTCGTGCGCAGTTGCATGACACATACATCGTTGCCCAGACGGGCGATTCGATCGTCATCGTCGATCAGCACGCCGCCCATGAGCGGCTGGTGTACGAAAAGATGAAGCATGCGCTGGCCAATGGCGGCGTGGCGCGCCAGATGCTGCTCATTCCCGAGGTCGTGGAACTGGACGAGACCGCTGCGGAGTCGCTCTGCGTCCATGCCGGTGAACTCGCGCGCTTCGGCGTCGTGCTGGAACGTTTCGGCCGGACTGCCGTCGCGGTGCGTGAGATGCCGGCACTGTTGGGCGACACCGACATCGCCGGTCTCGTTCGCGACCTCGCCGACGAAGTCGCCGATGCCGGTACGACCGGTACGCTGAAGGAGCGCATCGATTATGTCTGCGCTACTATCTCCTGTCACGGCAGCGTGCGCGCCGGCCGGCGCTTGAACGGACGGGATTTGTATGCCTTGCGGGGGTAAATGCACGCGACTCCCGGTTCGGGTCAGTGCAACCACGGCCGGCCGACTTATGTGGAATTGAAGCTGGCAGATATCGAGAAGTTGTTTGGTCGGCGCTGAGGGGTAGTGGATGGTGCGGCTGATAGGTTGGCTTGTCATCGTCGCCGTCATCGGCATAGGCGCATTTGCGCTCTATGATACAATCTACGGTCCCCCGGTTGTTGTGCTGGAATACGGCAAGGTCACTGCGACGAGCGCGCATGACGTTACGAAAACAGCCGAAGCACGCACCCGGCACGTGCAGCGCGGCGAACTGAAATACTGGGAAGTCGAGTTGCCCGACGGATCGTGGCACGATTGCGAATCGGATTGCAGCGATGCCTATCGCAAGCAAGCGCTGGATTTCTGGCGCGCCCGCAAGGAAGAGGACGCTCGCCGCTAGTTCTGCGGCGCCTTCAGAAAAATGACCTGCGTGTCGCCATAGCGTCGGCGGTCGATCTCGTTGAAGCCCTTCGGCACGGAAACGTCCGCGTCAGCGCGCTCCTCCAGAACGCACACGCCTCCTGCTGCGATCCAGCCGCCTTCGTGCAAGGCCAGAAGGGCGCGCGTGCCAAGTCTCTTGCCATAGGGTGGATCGAGAAAGACGAGGTTGAAGGGTTCAAGTGTCCCTGCTGGACCCGGACTGGCGACGTCACGCCGCCAGATCCTGCTGTCGCCGGTCAGCGAAAGTGCCTCCACATTCTGCCGTATCGCCGCGCGGGCCGACGCGTCGTTGTCGATGAACAGGCAGTAGCGCGCCCCCTGCGACAGGGCTTCCAGGCCGAGAGCGCCGGTCCCCGCGAAGGCATCGAGGACGCGTGCGCCTTCGATCTCGAAGTCTTCGATGCCGTGGCGCAGGATGTTGAACACTGCCTGGCGCACCTTGTCGCCGGTCGGCCGCGTGTCATGGCCCTTGGGCGCGGCGAGCCGAGCGCCGCGGAAGCGGCCGGCAACGATCCTCATACGCGCTTCCGCTCTGCCTTGCGCCGCCTCGGCTGCGCCGGCGCCGCAGCAAGTCCGAATTCTTTCGCCAGTTGTGGCCCAAGCTGGTCGGTGAGGATGCGCCGTGGCACTTCCTCGACCGCGCCTTCCTCCATGTCGCCGAGCTGGAAGGGGCCGAAGGAAACCCGGATCAGGCGGTTCACCTCCAGGCCGAGATGCTCGGCCACCCGTTTCACCTCGCGGTTTTTTCCCTCCCTGAGCGCCAGCGTCATCCACATATTCGCGCCCTGCTCGCGGTCGAAATGCGCGTCGATGGCGCCATAGCGCACGCCGTCGATCTCCACGCCCTTCTTGAGCCGGTCGAGATCGGCCTGAGTCACCTTGCCCTTGGCGCGCACGCGGTAACGCCGCAGCCAGCCCGTGGCCGGCAGTTCCAGGTGGCGCGCCAGTCCGCCATGAGTGGTCAGCAGAAGCAGCCCTTCCGTATTCACGTCCAGCCGGCCGACCGAGATCACTCGCGGCAGGTCCTTCGTCAGGCTGTCGAAAACCGTCGCCCGGCCCTCGGGGTCGCGGTGCGTCGTGACCAGTCCCTTCGGCTTGTGATAGCGCCATAGCCTTGCCCGTTCGGCCGAGGGCAGGGGCTTGCCGTCGACAGTGACGACGTCCTGCGGCCCGACCACCAGCGCCGGGCTTTCCAGGCGGCGTCCGTTCACGCTCACCCGGCCCTCGGCGATCCAGCGCTCCGCATCGCGGCGCGAACACAGGCCAGCGCGCGCGATGGCCTTGGCTACGCGCATTGCCTCCGGGCTGGCTTCTGCCGCCGTTTTCCCTTGTTTCGCCGTCACTTGACCGGAACCTCGCATTGGGGCAACACCACCCCATGACCGCGCGCAAAGTCGCAGAACCCATCCAGCCCGGCAAGCCCATGACTCCGCCGGAATCGCCCATGGACCTGGCGCTCCAGGAGGCATTCAAGGCGGCGCAGCGAGGCGAGGTTCCCGTTGGCGCCGTTATCGTCACCCGCCGGGGCGAGGTCGTCGCGCGGGCGGGCAACTGCACGCTCGAACTGAAGGACCCTACCGCCCATGCGGAAATGCTCGCTATCCGCGCGGCCTGCGTCAGGCTGGGCAGTGAGCGGCTGAACGGCGCCTCGATCTATGTCACGCTTGAGCCTTGCGCCATGTGCGCCGCCGCAATTTCCTTCGCGCGCCTGGCGCGGCTCTATTATGGTGCACCCGATCCCAAGGGTGGTGCTGTCGATCACGGGACGTGTTTCTTTGACCAGCCCACCTGCCACCACGTGCCTGAAGTCTATGGCGGAATCGGCGAGGCGCGCTCGGCCCTGCTGCTCAAGGACTTTTTCCGGGCCCGTCGCTGACAGACCTCCCAGCCTCAATGACTCTGGTGTGTTCTATTCGCCCCGCAGAAATTCCAGGATCAGCTTCAGGGTTTCCTCGGGCACTTCCTCGGCGAGGAAGTGGCCGCTGACGATGGACTGGCCGCGCACGTCCTCGCACCAGGATTTCCAGGTATCGAGCGGACTGGCGGCGCGCTTGGCCACGTAGTCCGTTCCCCAGAGTATCAGCGTCGGGCGCTTGATCTTGCGCCCGGCCTTCACGTCTCGCTCGTCGGCGGCGTAGTCGTAGGTCTGTCCGGCGCGGTAGTCCTCGCAGAAGGCATGAACCCGCTCCGGGGACTCCATGAGTGCGCGGTAGTGCTTCAGCGCCCCCTTGTCGAACACTGACAGACTTTTCGGCAGCGACCAGCTCGCCAGCGTATGTTCGAGGTAGTAGGCGGGAGACTTCGAGATCAGCGTTTCCGGCATGGGATGAGGCTGCGCCAGGAAAAGCCAGTGATAGGCCGACATGGCAAGTCCACGGTTCATGCTCTCCCACATCACATAGGTCGGCAGGATATCGAGCAGTACCAGCTTGTCGAGCCTGTCACCATGATCGAGAGCGAGCCGGTAGCCCACGCGCGCGCCCCTGTCGTGACCGATCAGGGAGAATCTCTTGTGGCCGAGCGATGCCATGGCCTCGGCGACGTCTTCCGCCATCGCCCGCTTGGAATAGGCATAGTGCTCCTTGTCGCTCACGGGACAGGAGCTTTGGCCATAGCCGCGCAGGTCGGGAATGATCACGGAGAAATGCTTCGCCAGGCCCGGCGCCAGCCTGTGCCAGGCGGCGTGGGTCTGCGGGTAGCCATGCAGCAGCACCAGCGGCGGCCCGTTCCCGCCGGTGCGCGCAAAAAGTTCCGCGCCCTTGCCGGGAAGCATCTTGGACTCGAAGCCGGGAAACAGGTCGGGCAGGGCGCTCACGCGGCGGCCTCTTCACGCTCGATGGCGCGCCAGCCAATATCGGAGCGGCAGAAGCCCTCCGGCCAGTCGATCTTCGCGATCGCCGCATAGGCCCGCGCCTGTGCTTCCCTGACGCTGCGACCGCGCGCCGTGACGTTGAGGACGCGGCCGCCCGTCGCGATTACCCTGCCGCCGCGAAGCGCCGTGCCTGCGTGGAATATCTGAACATCGGGATCGCTGTTCGCCGCATCGAGACCCTTAATTTCGCTGCCTTTGTCATAATCACCCGGGTAGCCCTTTGCCGCCATTACCACGGTCAGCGCAACGTCATCACGCCAGCGCAGGTCGAAATGCGCCAGTCCGCCGTCGGCTGTGGCGAGCAGCGCGGGCAGCAGGTCCGACTTGAGCCGCATAACCAGAACCTGGCACTCGGGGTCTCCGAAGCGCGTGTTGTATTCGATCAGCCTTGGCCCCTTGTCCGTGATCATCAGCCCGGCATAGAGGACGCCCTTAAACGGCATTCCCTCGTCCGCCATGCCCTTCACAGTTGGGATGACGATGTCCTGCATCGTCCGCTTCACAAGATCGGGAGTCATCACCGGCGCTGGCGAATAGGCGCCCATGCCGCCGGTGTTGGGGCCTTCGTCGCCGTCATAGGCACGCTTGTGGTCCTGCGCCGTGGCAAGCGGCAGGGCATTGTTGCCATCGACCAGAACGAAGAAGCTCGCCTCTTCCCCGACCAGGCATTCTTCCACCACCACTTCTGCACCGGCCGCCCCGAAGCGTCCCGAGAAGCACTCGTCTATGGCGGCTTCGGCCTGTTCGACAGTTTCGGCGACCGTGACGCCCTTGCCAGCCGCCAGACCGTCCGCCTTGACGACGATGGGAGCGCCCTGCCGCCGGGCGTAAGCCTTGGCGGAGCCTGCGTCGGTGAAGCGTCCATAGGCGGCGGTCGGAATGCCATGCCGCGCACACAGGTCCTTGGTGAATCCCTTGGAACCTTCCAGTTGTGCCGCCGCCTTCGATGGCCCGAAGTGCTTGATTCCGGCAACCGCGAGATCATCGGCAAGTCCCGCGACCAGCGGAGCCTCCGGACCGTTGACGACTAAATCGACCGCGTTTGCCTTGCAGAAACAGATGATGGCATCGTGATCGGCGATGTCGAGAGAGACGCAATCGGCCACCTGTGAGATGCCGCCATTGCCCGGCGCGCACCACAACCGCTTCAGCAACGGACTGTTGGATAACGCCCAGGCCAGCGCGTGCTCTCGGCCACCTGATCCTATCAGCAGAACATTCATGGGCGCCTGACCGTGCTTGTGCTCCTGCGGCCCGAGTCATGTATCATTGCCCGCACGTACCACAAACAACGGGTTTGGACCTGTGGATAGAGCCTCCGAAAGCAGCGGCGCCAATGTCGCGGAATTCACTGTTTCCCAGTTGTCCTTCGCCATCAAGAAGACGGTGGAGGACAGCTACGGCTATGTCCGCCTGCGCGGCGAGATTTCCGGCTATCGCGGACCGCATTCCTCCGGCCACTGCTATTTCGCGCTCAAGGACGAGAAAGCGCGCATCGAGGCCGTCATCTGGAAAGGTGTATTCGGCAAACTGCGCTTCCGGCCCGAGGAGGGCATGGAGGTTGTCGCCACGGGCCGCGTCTCCACATATCCGGGAACATCGAAATACCAGATCATCATCGAGGCGCTGGAACCCGCAGGTGTCGGCGCGTTGCTATTGCAGCTCGAAAAGCTCAAGAAGAAGCTTGCCGCGGAAGGTCTGTTTGACGAAGCGCGCAAACGCCCGCTGCCCTTCCTGCCGCGCGTGGTCGGCATCGTCACCTCGTCGACCGGTGCGGTGATCCGTGACATGCTGCATGGGTTCACAGAGCGTTTTCCCGTCCATGTGATTCTTTGGCCGGTACGCGTGCAGGGTGAGACATGCGCCGCTGAAGTTGCGACAGCCATCCGCGGTTTCAACGCGCTAAAACCAGGCGGCCCCTTGCCGCGCCCGGATGTTCTGATCGTTGCGCGCGGCGGTGGTAGCCTGGAGGACCTGTGGGGCTTCAACGAAGAGATCGTCGCCCGCGCCGCGGCCGAGAGCGAGATTCCGCTCATATCTGCCGTCGGCCATGAGACCGATGTGACGCTGATCGACTTTGTCTCCGATGCGCGCGCGCCGACGCCGACAAAGGCGGCCGAATGGGCGGTCCCGAAGCACTCCGAGCTGCTGCAGCGTATCGAGGAGCTGCGCGGCCGCAAGGCAATTGCCGCACGCCGCATAGTCGAGTCGC
>JAYZVT010000022.1:0-8758 GCA_036155355.1 Pseudomonadota bacterium | reverse complement strand
TCCATGACCAACCACGCGGCCTTTGCCCACGCGGACGCGCCCCTGTTCCTGTTCCACCTGCTGGAATTTTCCGACGTCCCGTTCGATCTCGACGTTGAAGCCCTGAATGGCCGCTGGGCGGACCCGGACAACATCGATTCCTGGTCGCAAATGGTGGTCAAGCACACCGCCGATACCATCGATATCCTCACCGCCGCGCCGGAGACCGGTATCTGGCGCATGACCGACGACGGCCGGGTTGAATTCGACCGCTTCGACTATCACCGTCGCGCCGTGGAAAGCGAAAAGGAAGCCTTCTTCTTGCGAATCCTGCGTCCGGGTGACTATATCTACGAGGGTGCGGACCTTGGCATCATCGTGACCCGTGGCCGGTCCATGACCAAGTCCTTCGAACTCACGGAACGCTCGCGGAAATGGATCGACGGCATCCGCGCCCACTTCAAGGCGCAGTCACTGACGGCCAGCCAGACTCCGGACATCGCGGAGCCGGCCTTCAAGATTCTCTGACGCAGCGTACCCCTTTCCGTATCCCCGTCAGGGGGGGGCTGCTCGATCCCAAGTCGCAGCGGCCGACGCCCCCGCCTCGCGTGATCTTCAGGGCCCTGCATGAGGCAAAGCCCGGCAAGAAGTGGCGCGAGTTGTTCCGGGCCTATTGGCCGGCCTACCGGAAATGGTTCGAGGCGGCGTCGTGTGGGCCGGACTACAAGACATGCCGCAAGGCGCTGCGCGAGCATATGCCGGAGCTGGTCCCGGTCCACGACCGTCTGCGCCGTCTCGTCGGCGCCGACGAGACAATGTCGCGGTTCCTCTCCTTCTACTGCCCGCCGGCCTACGCGGTCGCCTGCTCCCAGGCCGTCTGGCCCGGTCCGGAACCACTCCTCGTGCGCAACTACGATTACAGACCCGACTGCTTCGATGCCATCGTGCTGGGCACCGGCTGGGGCGGCAAACAGGTGGTCGGCGTCACCGACTGTCTTTTCGGCCTGCTGGACGGCATCAACGAGGACGGGCTCGCCGTGTCGCTGACCTTCGGCGGGCGCAGCGCCGTGGGGGAGGGCTTCGCCATACCCCTGATCCTGCGCTACATCCTGCAGACCTGCACGACGGCGGCCGAGGCCGCCGAAGTTCTCGTCCGCATCCCCAGTCACATGGCCTACAACGTCACCGCGCTGGATGAGCATGGCGGCCGCGCGACCGTCAGCGTTGGCCCGGACCGCGAGGCTGAAGTCACGGATGCGCCGGTGGCGACAAACCATCAGCGCGGATATGAGGAAGAGGCGCGCAGCCGTGCCGCCGACACTCAGCACCGGGAGGATTTCCTTCTCGGTCAGCTGTTCGAGCAAAGGCCGGACCAGCAGGCGTTTTGTGCGGCTTTTCTCGCCCCGCCCTTGCGCTCGCGTGCGTTCAGCCGCGGCTTCGGGACGCTCTACACTGCCGCCTACCGGCCCCGCGACAGGTCGATGGAACTGATGTGGCCAGGAACCTCCTGGGCCTTTCCCGCCGGCAAATTTGAGGACGGGCACCGGATCGCTGTCTATCCCGATGCAGCCTAGGCGTGGCGCAAGCCGCGTAATACCTGATAATCTTGGACGGCCGTGCATCGCACCGCGACGCCGGCTCCGCGCGTGGCAAGCTGATCGGGAAGGACCACCATTTTGAGCACCGAGACAATCCCTGTTCTCCTTGGTTTCATCCTTCTGCTTGCGATCCTCATTCCATCCATTCTGTTGTGGATCACCTACCGCAAGTACAAGCGGATCGAGAAGGCGCTCCCTGACGCCCAGGCTATTGAGAAGACGGAAGCCCGGATTATCGAGCAGCGGCAGTCGGCCCTGACGCAGCGGCTGCTGGAAGACTGGAAGACCGTCGCCGAAGACGAAGTCGAACTGGCCCGCCACACGCTCTGGACCGCCATGCTCCTCGAGGCGGCCTCGGACGGCAGTATCGACCACAGGGAGATGAAGTTCGTGTCGGAATTGTTCGGCCGCATGGGCGGACAGCAGGTCGATTTCCGCCCGGTCATCAACGCTGCCGAGCTCGTCCACAAGGATCGCCGCAGCGCCCTTTCGGAAGTGGCCAAGGCCAAGCGGCTTGGCGCCGTCGCCAAGCAGCAGGTCCTGGCGGGAGCCTTTCTCGTCAGTGTCTGTGACCACTCCCTCAGCGACCATGAGCTGGCATGCATCATGGACATCGCCAATGCGCTGGGCATAAGCCAGCGCGACAGAAAAATCATGCTGGGCGAGATCAGGGCGCGTTTCGAGGGCTAGCCCGGTCGGCGCGCCGTCCAATCTCCCTTGTCAGCGAAGCATCCGAACGGTTTGCCCGTGCGCGGCCTTGCTGGCGCTCAGGGGCGTCCAGCCACTGCCCCGGCAACCCGGATCTCGCTGCGTAAGCCTGACTTTGCGTCGAAGTGGTGCAGGTAATAGACCGGCCGGCCTTTCATTGCGGCGGGATACTCGCCCTTGCGGAGCATGGTTGCGACGCTGGTGGTCACGACCGCCGGAATATGACCCAGCTTTCCCTCGGCAAAGCGGTGCACATGACCGCAGAGCACGCCCTTTATCCGCTCACAGCCGGAAAGGCCATCGCGCAGCCGCTGCATCGCTTCCGTCGTAATGAAATTGACCGGATCGGGGCCGACCGGCACCTCGAAGGGCGGATGATGGCAGATCACGGCAATCGGCTTTTTTTCATCCCGGCCGATCAGCGCGGCGAGACGCTTGGCCCGCTCGGCGCAGAAGTCGCCCTTGTTGTTGCCGGTGCAGAGCGTGTCGAGCGCGATCAGCCGGATCGGCAGGTCATCCACCGAATAGTCGAAGAAAGGCGAATCCGCCGCGACATAGCCGTCGCCGGAGAAAGCATCGAGTAGGTGCGCCCGGTTGTCCTTGTTGCCGGGGATGACATAGACCGGGATTCGCAGCCTTGCCGGCGCTAGGATCGCGAGGGCTTCGGCATACTCGTCCGGGCGTCCGTTGTGCACGATGTCCCCGGTATGAACGATCGCATCCGGCGCGGGGGCGAGCGACAGGATGTCGGACACGGAGTCTGCGAAGTCCCGCAGGCGCTGATCGGAGTCGGGTGCGTCCAGCGCGATATGGGTATCGGAAATCTGGGCAAGAAGCATGCGCGCAATCGAACCTATTTCAGGCTCGCATAGTAGTCTTTCAGGATCCTCACCACCTCGGGCCGGCTGAACTCCGGCGGGATCTCCGCGTCGCTGGACAGCATCTCGCGCTGCTGTGTGCCGGAGATGGAGATGTGGTGCACGGGATCATGCGGGCAGCTTTTCGATGTGGCCATGCCGTAGCACTTGCGGCAATAGAAGGTGATGTCAATTTTCAGCGGCTTGGTATGGAGCGCACCCTCCCACAGTTCGTCGAAGATGTGATGCGCGTCGAATGGTCCGTAATAGTCGCCGACGCCCGCGTGGTCCCGTCCGACGATCAGGTGCGAACAGCCAAAATTCTGCCGGATGAGCGCATGCAGCAGGGCCTCCCGCGGCCCCGCGTAGCGCATCTCGATCGGATACCCGGCCTGTATCACGGTCCCCGGCCGGAAATAGTTGTCGATCATTGCCTGGATGGCGCGGGTGCGCACGTCGGCCGGTATGTCGCCCGCCTTCAGCTTGCCCAGCACCTGGTGGATGAAAACGCCATCGAGCACCTCCACCGCGATCTTGACCAGATATTCGTGGCTGCGGTGCATCGGGTTGCGGGTCTGGAAGGCCGCCACCTGCGACCAGCCCTTTTCCAGGAACATCGCGCGTGATTGCGCCGGGCGTATGTAAAGGTCTTTATATTTGACCGGATACTCGCCTTCACTGAACACGCGCACGCGTCCGGCGAGATTGACATCGCCCTGGGCCAGCACCTTGGCGACACCGGGATGCTTGGGGTCGCTGGTGCGATAGACGTGCTCAGCCTCTATTACCTTGTCGATCTTGTACTTCTCCGCGACGGTCATCACCGCCAGCAATTCTCCGGTCTCCCCGTCGCAAAGCGATACTTCCTCTTCCGGGCGGATGCCGTCGGCGAGCCCCTTGTCCACCGGCAGCGTGATCGGGATGGGCCAGAAGACGCCATTGGCCAGCTTCATGTCGAGGCACGAGCCGCGCCAGTCGTCATGTCCCATGAAGCCGTCGAGGGGTGTATAGGCGCCCATCGCCAGCATGAACACGTCCGAAACCGCCTTGGAATCGAGCGGAAGCTTGCGCAGCTTTTCCGCTCGGTTGCGCTCCGCCGCGCGCTCGGTCTCCGGCAGCAGCAGGGGCTTCACTGTCGGTGAGCCGTGCGGCGGTACCAGTTGCGACATGTCAGGTCCTTGTTGATTCAATGGGTCCCGGCAGATCGGCCTAGCGGAATCTGCGGCTGGGTCAGGGCGCCGGAGCGCAATGCGCCTACGGTCGCTTCGGGGTCTTGTACTTGGTCTCCTTCTGGAACGATTCCCAGACGGTGTCGTAGCCGACAAAGCCTTTCTTGTTCGGTGCTTTCTGACGCGTGGTCAGGAAGCGCGTATGGCCGTCAGGCACCTTTGGGGTGGTCTTCTTGTCGCTCTGCTTGTTGTCGCTCATCTGTCACCTTTTGCCTTGTAGCTGAATTTCAGTTCGGATCTGGGCATGTGGGCCGCCGGTCTCAGACAGGTCTGAGGAGGGAAGGGTCGATATTGGCGCTCGCGCTGATTGGCCCGCCCGCTCTCAGCTCCGCATCGGTCGCATCGCGCACGGTCAGCACTTCCAGCGTGAAGACGACCGCCCTGCCGCAAAGCGGATTGTTGCCATCGACAGTCAACGTCTTGTCGTCGATCCGCGTGACCAGAAAGCTTCGCGTCTGGCCCTTCTCGTTTTCCATGAGTATCGAGGTGCCGACCTTGCGATACTCCTCGGGAACGTTGCCGATGTGATCGGTGAACACCAGGGACTCGTCGCGAGCGCCGAATATGCGGTTGCCGTCGATCGGCACATTGATGACATCGCCCGCGGATCGGCCCTCCAGCTCCCTGTGCACGGAAGGGGCGAGAATCTCGTTGTGGCCATGAATGTAACCCAGCGGGAATTCCACCATGGTCAGCACATGCCCCGACTTCCTGTCGGTCACCTTGTAGGTCAGCTCGACGAATTTGCCGTCCTCGATGGTCTCGCTCATGTCCGATCCGAAACAGCCGCTCAGAAGATGGAAGCGCCGAAAATCCTCACCTTGCCGTCCTCATGGCCGAGGACAAGCCTGCCAAGCCACTCCCCTTGCCTTTTGGTGCTGCGTTGCCGGTAGAGAACCGTAACGTGTTCGCCCCGCCGGATGACGCCGAGAAAATCTGCATCTTCCGACAGGTTCCTCGCCAGCTCGCTATTTGCGAACTGATGGCCCACTGTCACCTGATCCATGGCGAGGGCCATGGCGCTGGAAAAATTTTTGACGAAATCGCCATAACTTCCAGCGTTGGAATGTCTCACTAGGTCGCGCCACAGGGGATCGGCGACGGCCCGAATCTCCTCGTCGGACATTTCGACAATATTCACGCGCGGCTCTATGTAGTTGTCGGAAGCCAGCATTGCGGAACGCATCCAGAAACGCCGGCATGCTACTTGCCGGCTCTCATGTGCCCGGGCGGCGCCAATGCCGTCCCGGGAAATTGCTACTCGTCGGCGCCCACCAGGTGATAGCAGGGCGCTTTCTCCATCGTGTATTCCCCGCTTTCCGGGTCGCGGCGCGAAACCGTCAGCACGTGCCAGTTCTCGTCGTCCACCTTCATGGCGTCGCCGCGGTAGTAGTAGCCGGGCCAACGGGTCTCCTTGCGGAACAGCGTGTGCTGGGTAACGCACTCCGCGGTGCGGTGGCGGTGCTTCAGCTCCCAGGCGCGCAGCAGCTCGTGGATGTCCTTTGCCGCAAGGCTCTCCAGATCCTCTTCCATGATCTTGAGCTTCTTGAGGCCGATATGCAGTAGCTTCTCGTTGGTCATGTAGCTGACGGTCACGCCGCCGCAATATTCGTCCATCAGCTTCTGCAGTCGGTCGAGGCCCTGCTTGGGGTTTATGTAGTGCGGGTTGACGTCGCCCGCGACGATCTCGTTGCGGTAGATCTTGAAGTGCTCAAGCGGCTTGTAGATTTCCTTCTTGCGCCGGGCGATCTGCTCCTCCGACACCACGATGCCTTCCGCCTTGCCGTCGTCGATATATTTGCAGGCGGCCTTGGCCGCGAGACGGCCCTCGGTAAACGAGCCGGACGAAAAGGCGTGCGGCGTGCCGCCAACGGCGTCACCGGCGCCGAACAGGCCTTCGATGGTGGTCATGCGGTTGTAGCCCCAGAAATACTCGGGCGGCGACACATCCTCCGGGCCTGAGCACCAGGCGCCACAACCTGTCGCATGTGAGCCCATCACATAGGGCTCGGACGTGGTCAGCTCCGGATTTTCGTTCTTGGGATCAACGTCGGTTGAGGCCCACAACACCGCCTGGCCCACCGTCATGCCGAGGAAGTTTTCCCAGCCGACCTCTTCCAGGTGTGGATCCTGGAAGGCGTGCATCGTCACCATATGGATAGGCCCGCGGCCGGCATTTACTTCGCTGATGAGCGCATGGTTGCGCAGGCAGGTGGGTATCGGCCTGTGGGTCAGGTGCGACACCTCCGGATCCAGATATTCCTTGCCCACCATTTTCTGCAACTCAGGGAACCACTTGGACTCGTATTCCTCGCCCAGCCCGTTCTGCGTATAGGTCTTCAGGTGCAGGAAATAGGCGCCGACCGGCCCGTAGCCATCCTTGAAGCGCGCCAGCACGATGCGGTTTTCCATCTGTGTCATCTTGGCGCCGGCGTTGATCATCAGCCCGTAGGCGGAGCCCGACGACCATGGCGCATACCATGTGCGGCCCGAGCCCTCGCCGACCGAACGGGGCTTGAAGATGTTGGACGCGCCGCCCGCTCCGCAGATCACGGTCTTGGACTTGAACACGTGATAGTTGCCGGTGCGCACATTAAAGCCGACGGCGCCGGCGACGCGGTTCTCCTTGCCATCGTCCATTAGCAGATGCGTGACGCAGATGCGGTTGAACACCTTGTCGGCCGACTTCTTGGCGGCTTCGGCGACGATGGGCTTGTAGGACTCCCCGTGGATCATGATCTGCCAGCGGCCCTCGCGCAGATAACGCCCCGTCTTGGGGTTCTTCATGATCGGCAGGCCCCACTCCTCGAACTGGTGCACGGTGGAGTCCACGTGCCGCGCCATGTCGAACAGCAGGTCTTCCCGCACCAGTCCCATCAGGTCGATGCGGGCGTAGCGGACATGGTCCTCCGGATTGTTCTCACCCCAGCGGGTACCCATGTAGCAGTTGATGGCATAGAGGCCCTGGGCGACCGCGCCGGAGCGGTCGATATTGGCCTTCTCGGCAATGACGATCTTCTTGTCCTGGCCCCAGAAGCGAGCCTCCCAGGCGGCGCCGGTGCCGCCAAGGCCCGCGCCGACGACCAGGATGTCGATGCCGTCTTCGACGATCGTTTTGTACGCCATCAGTAGTACACGCCTTTCTTCATCTTCAGGCCGGCGGACTCAAGCGTGTGCAGGCCGCCGTCATCCAGCCGGATGTATTTCGGCTCGTTGTAAAGAAGCTGGCCGTCGCGCATGTCCTTCGTTGGTCCCGGTACCTCGGCAAGCTTGGGGATTGCCTGTCCCCAGGGCTTGGTGGTGATGGGAGACAGGAAATTCTTTTCCGTGCCGTTGCGGAACTTGATCCTCCAGGCGATCGTGCCCTTCTCTTCGTCGCGCTTCACGCGGACACTGTGACCGAGCGGGGCGAAGTCCGCATATCCGCGCACGTCGATCGCATCCTGCGGACAGGCCTTCACGCAGGAGTAGCACTCCCAGCACATGTTCGGCTCGATGTTGTAGGCCCGGCGGTAGGTTGTATCGATGTGCATGATGTCGGAGGGACAAATGTCGACGCAATGTCCGCATCCATCGCACCTTGTCATGTAGACGAAGGTAGGCATGAGTAGGCTCCCTATTCCGTTCCCCTAGAACCTGCGGTCAGCTCTCTAGTAGTGGCGAGGCGCCTCGCGCTTGATGCCAAGTCCCATATGCATGGGAGCTTGTCGCAACAGTTCCATTGAATGTCTCTGCTGCTGCTCGGGATCGTCGCGGGTCAGCGTCGGCAGATTCTGGGCCGAACCGTTCGCCTTGGACATTCTCTTCTCGAATGCCGCAGCAGGCTTGAAGAACATGTGGGAGAATTTCGACCATGGAATCGACCCGAACAGGACTGTGGTGGCGATCAGGAACAGGCCGAGAAAGAAAGTCGCCCAGGCTCCGCTGCCGGAGGACTGCAGGAAGGACCAGATCAGTCCGGATGTGGTGCAGGCCAGCAGCGACAGGATGAACAGGTCTGCGCGTTCCAGGCGCAAGGGCGAGTTGCCCTCCGCCGCAACGTCCGCGCGGATGAAGAACCAGAACCAGTAGCCGCCAATGCATACCATCAGCGCGCCGAGGTGCCAGAGCACCGGCCAGATCGCGGGCGCTGCATTGGCGGGTGTGGGGTAGCAGAACACCAGAACAATGGTGGCGGCAACGAATGCGACGAAGCCGTACATACCCAGCAGATGGGCAATTCTGCGCCGCGAGTTGCAGAACTCGCCTGACGCCAGAACGTCAACCACGACGGTCTTGATGGCGATGCCCGCAGACTCGCCGGCACCAACGCTGCGTGTCCCCGTGGCCTTGGTGTTGCGCCAGTTGAGGAAAAAATAGGCGGCGCTCTTCTTGTGGATGATGTCGA
>JAYZVT010000021.1:0-7402 GCA_036155355.1 Pseudomonadota bacterium | reverse complement strand
CGATCGCCGGACCCGAGGCGGCGCGTGCGCGTGCGCCGCGCATGGTGAATTCCAGCGCCCTGTCGATGGTGGAACGGGCACGGCCCACTTCGAGCCCTTCCTGCCGGTAGGCGCGCACGATGCGCATGCCCTGCAGGGTCTGGGAGATGAGCGCGCTGAGGTCGCCGGTCTCCTGCAAAGACTTGGTGGTGGATTTGCGCATCTTGCGCCGCTGCCGTCCGAGGGTGAACCAGCCGATCGGCAGGAACAGCAACACCGCTGCCGAAAACCGCGGGTCCATATAGATCATCACCCCGATCAGGATGATAACTTTGAGCGCGTTTTCCCCGAGCGCAACCACGGCGCGGCTCGCTGTCTGCCGCACCAGTTGCGCATCATTTAGGAAGCTCGACACCAGACGGCCCGAATGCACCGACTGTATCCAGCTCATGTCGGCGACCGAAAGCCGGGCGAACATCTGGACGCGCAGATCGGCGATGAAACGGTGTCCGAGATAGCCAACCGCGACGTTGGAGATGTACTCGGCCAGCGCCTTGACGAATGTAACCGCCACGACCGCTCCGGCAATGCCGAATGCCATCGACGAGTTGCGCTTTACGAAAATCTCGTCGGCCGCCTGCTGAATCAAAAAGGGTATGGCGCCGGTGGCCGCTGCTACAAAGGCCATCGCGGCGCCTGCCGCGATCAGCAGCTTCCAGCGGGGCCTGAGATGCTCGTGCCAGATGCGCTCGATCACCGCGCGCGTGGTGTAGCTGTCCGACAGGTTGTCGTCGGACCTGCGAACGTCGCGGGAATCGCTGAACAACTGGTCTTTCAATTGACGATCCTCTGGCGCATGGATGACACAGGCTCCCGCGCCGCGATTGTCCCGCAAGGCCTTACCGGCCGAATTTCTACCAGTTCGGGGGACGAGGCGCCACCTGCCGCCGGGACGTCGCGGGCCCCGTCCGGTGGCTTAGTTACCGGCTGTTTCGGGGTCCAGCAGCTTGTGCATGTGCACGATGAAATAGCGCATGCGCGCATTATCCACCGTGCGCTGGGCTGCGGCCTTCCAGGCATCATAGGCCTTGGCGTAATTCGGATAGATGCCGACGATATCGAGCTTGTCGAGATCCTCGAATTCGACCCCGCCAAGCTTTGTCAGTTCGCCTCCGAACACCAGATGCAATAGCTGCTTTTGGGGTTTGTCCCGGTTTTCCGCCATGATTTAGTGCCCCGTCCTGGCCCTTGGCCCGTCTTTCGTGACCTCGACTTCGCGTGTCCGCTCCAGCAGGGCCGCATGCAGCTTCGGCCCCGCCGCCACGACGCTTGGAAACACAAGTCCGGAATGATCGAAACGCAACGTCCCGCCGTCATGGGTCGTGAACACGCCTCCCGCTTCCTGCACCAAAAGATGTGCTGCAGCAAGGTCCCACAGGCTCTTCTTCGACAAGGACATGGTCCCGTCGCTGCGGCCGCTGGCAACCAGCGCCAGCCGGTAGGCGATGGAATTCACCCAGCGCGTGGACACGGTGGGCCATGGCCGCCCCCAGTAGGAACGCTTGAGCATGACGTCGGTGATGGCGAGGCGGCTGCCTTCGATGGAGGCGGCACCACTGACGCTTATGGACTTGCCATTGAGGAACGCGCCTCCGCCCTCAACCGCGTGGAAGAACTCGTCCGTGGCCGGATTGAAGATGGCGCCCACCCTGGGCACGCCTTCCTCAACCAGAGCGGCGCAGACGGTCCATTCGGCAACGCCCTTCAGGAAGGCTCGCGTGCCGTCGATAGGATCGGCCATCCACACTCTTTGCCGCGAATGGCGGGTCCCGTCGTCGGGCGTTTCCTCCGATAGCCAGCCATAATCCGGGCGCGCCGCCTTGAGCCGGTCCGACAGGAGCCTGTCGGCGGCGAGGTCGGCCTCGCTCACCTGGGTGCCATCGGCTTTGATGTGGGCGGCAGGCGAATTGCGGAAATAGCCGAGCGCCAGCGCGCCAGCCTCCCGGACGGCGTCAAACAGAAGCAGTGCGTCCTCGTCAAGTCGCGGCATGGCGCTGTGGTCCACCCGATTTCGGAGCAAGGCTTTGGGTACAGAATCGGCGGGATTCGGGGAAAATTCTGAGCGTCACGTGGATACCAAGCCTTAACGAGGTTTCTTAAGGGGATCGGAAGTCTTCTATGAGACACTCCTGCCACTAGAAGGTTGCCCAAGACAACCTCAGGGGGAGTTAGCAGTGAGGCGTCAAACGAAGCCACAGGGGCTTGCGGCGCGCTGGCTTGCGCGTCCGCTTGATATCGATCCCTACCAGTTGCCGGCCCGGTTCGATCTTCCGGTGCAGTCCGCGCCCGATCGCGCCCGGCGTCCGCTGGACCGCATTGAGATCAACCCGCAGTCCGTTGCCGTGGAGCGCGAAAGCGCCGCCGGCGCCGCCATCCGTCACCAGCTGCCTCTTGCCGCTTTCGCCGGCGTTGCCATTCGCATGGAGCCAATGGGCGAGGGCAGCGAGAATTTTGCCGTCTCCATCAACCTGCATCACGACGATCCTGACCTCTGCATTCCGCTGCACGTGGCCTACGACCTCAACGACGCCAATGCCCGCTGGCAGAGCTGGGGTCGCACGCTCGGTCTTCCGCTGTTGCTGCCCGCGCTCGATGGCGGCTGGCACGAGCCGCTGGACCGTCTCGGAAAGGTGAAGGTGTCCAGGCCCTGCACACGTCCGCCCCGCAAGGTACTGGCGCCGCGTCGTTCCTGCCTGTCTTCAGTTCGCGAAGTCGGTGACTTGCGAGCCACGGTCCGCGTCGGTGGCGCGGAAATCATCGCGCGCAACTAGCCGCCCGCCGTCAGACGAGCGCGCGGATTGCCATGTCCGCCGCCAGGCTGGCAAAGACGATCAGTCCGAAATCCCGGTTGGAACGAAAACGCTTCAGGCAGTTGATGCTGTCGCCGGTGTCTAGCGTCGCCACCTGCCAGGTGAGATTGCCCGCGCCCAGCGCCAGCCCGCAGACGAAGACAATGCCCGCGCCCGCGGCGAAACCGGCGAGCAGAAGCAGCAATGCCGTCAGGGCATAGAACGCCGAGAGCCATAACCTGGTCCTGGCGCCGAACTTCAGCGCCGTGGATTTGAGCCCGAGGAGGGCGTCGTCCTCCTTGTCCTGATGGGCGTAAATGGTGTCGTAGCCGACCGTCCAGAAAAATGCACCCGCATAGAGCAGCATGGCCGGCGCGTCGAGCCGCCCATATGCGGCAGCCCAGCCCATCAACGCCCCCCAGGAAAAGGCGAGACCAAGCACGGCCTGCGGCCAATCCGTGTAGCGCTTCATGAAGGGATAGACCGCTACGACGGCGAGCGAACCCATCCCGAGCAGGATTGCGAAGTTGTTGAACTGGAGCAGCACCAGAAGCCCCGACACGCACATGACAAGCATGAACGCCTGCGCGCCGCGCACGCTGATCTGTCCGCTTGGTATCGGCCGCGAGCGGGTGCGTGCAACCTTGCCATCGAACTCCCGGTCCACGATATCGTTGTAGGCGCAGCCGGCCGCGCGCATGACAATTGCGCCCACGGCGAAAAGCAGCAGATGGCGAATATCGGGAAACATCCGGCCCTGCGCCAGCCCGGCAAGCGCAGTCGACCACCAGCAGGGCAGCAGCAAAAGCCAGACGCCGATCGGCCGGTCTGCCCGTGCCAGGCGCAAATAGGGTCGGGCGAATTCAGGCGCCCAGGCATCCACCCAGTTGCCGGGTACGGCGTCGGCGACCGACGCGTGACGGCTGCGTGGCGAAGGCTGGCTGGTCATGGTCAAAGGGCCGGCGTCAAGCGGATGAACGGGACTCGATGCAGTTATTTGAACCGGACCGGCCCGAAACGCAACGGGCGGGCGGATCAGCTTCCGATGCGCTTGGTCATCATCCGGCTGCCCCGGTCCCGGAAGCCGCACCGTTCATACAGGTCTACAACGCGCTGGTTATCGCCAAGGACCTCCAGGTGCAGTGCGTGGACGCCGCATTGCGCTGCTTCGATCTCCACAAGCTCCATCACACTGGCGCCGACACCCGCGCCCCGGGCCTGCGGCAGCAGGTAGAACTCGTCGATAAAGGCATCGCGTCCGCCATATTCGAGACTGAAGCCGAAACACAGGACGATATATCCCGCCACCTGTCCGTCGACGCCTATCAGAAAGGCTGCCCCGGCCGACTCGTCCTGCAGCAGCGTGTCGATGGCGATGGATTCCGTTCGGGAAAGGCTGTTTCCGCTTTCCCGCCGGAACGCCCTTGCAAGTTGCTGCAACAGGCGGGAGTCTGCCGCGCCGGCACGGTGCAGGACCAGGGATTGCTGCTGGGCAGGCTTACGGGGCATTCGGACCCATGGCTCGGGAATGAAACGGGGTGCTGCGAGGCTCGGCATGAGAAAGACGTCAATCCGGCTTTTTGTCGAGTCCCGCCTTGGGGAAGGCGTGACTCATCAGTGCTCCCCAGCACAGTCCAACTATCTCAGGAATGTGCTCAGATTGGGCCCGGGCGCGGACGTTTTGGTGTTCGATGGCGAGAAAGGGGAGTGGCTCGCGCGGATCGTATCGGCCGGCAAGGGAGGCGTTGCGCTCGAAGTCGTGCAGCAGACCCGCACCCAGACATCGGGTCCGGATCTGCACTTGCTTTTTGCGCCGCTGAAGCGAGCACGTCTCGACTATATGGCGCAGAAGGCAACCGAGATGGGTGTAGCGGTTCTCCGGCCGGTCATTACCCGCCGCACTGTGGCCGAGCGTGTCCGCACGGACAGATTGCGCGCCAATGCCATCGAGGCCGCCGAACAATGTGGTGTGCTTCGCGTCCCCGATGTGGCCGAACCGGTATCGTTGGAGAAAGCCCTCTCCACGTGGGACACGAGACGCCGCCTGGTCTTCTGCGATGAGGCGGCGCCGGTCGCTTCGCCTCTGGACGCACTGTCTGTCCTTTCGTCCGGTCCGCTGGCCGTGCTTATTGGCCCCGAAGGCGGGTTCGAGCCTGACGAGCAAGCCATGCTGCGGCGTCAGCCCTATATTTGTGCGCTGTCCCTTGGTCCCCGTGTCATGCGCGCAGACACCGCCGCCGTTGCCGCCCTCGCAATCGTGAATGCTGCGCTGGGCGACTGGCGCTGAGGAATGCTTGCCACTCCAGGGGTGGCGGGCGATAAGGTCGCCCCGATAGTCTCCGGGCCCGGGGCATCTTGGCCCGGCCCGAGTGCAGGTAGCCGCGATGTCCACACGCCAGGAAGGGCCTGAATCGCCTCCGGTCGAGGGGGTCGGCGACCTCGTCGCTTATCTGGAGGACGGCTGCAAGGCGCCCGAAGACTGGCGCATCGGCACCGAGCACGAGAAATTCGGTTTCCTCGTCGATAGCCTGAAGCCGCTGCCCTACGAGGGGCGCGCCAGTGTGTCAGGCCTTCTGGAAGAATTTGCGATACGCTTCCGCTACGAGGCGATCAAGGAGAACGGCAAGACGATCGCGCTCAAGCAGCCTGATTGTCCGCTCGGCGGCACGATCACGCTCGAGCCCGGGGGACAATTCGAGCTTTCGGGTGCGCCGCTCGACACGCTCCACAAGACCTGCGCCGAAGTGAACCAGCATCTGGCCCAGGCCCGCGAGATCGGCAAGGACCTTGGGACGGCCTTTCTCGGTCTTGGCTTCTCGCCGAAATGGACGCTGGAGGAGACGCCTTCCATGCCGAAGGCGCGTTATGCGGTGATGCGCCACTACATGCCCCGTGTCGGCCGGCTTGGCCTCGACATGATGTACCGGACCTGCACCATCCAGGTGAACCTGGACTATGCGGACGAGGCCGACATGGTGAAGAAGTTCCGCGTCGGCCTGGCGCTCCAGCCCATAGCAACAGCGCTCTTCGCCAATTCGCCTTTCAGGGAAGGAAAGCCCAACGGCTTCCTCTCCTGGCGCAGCGAGCTGTGGCGCGACACTGATCCCGACCGGACGGGAATGCTGCCCTTCGTCTTCGAGGACGGCATGAGCTTCGAGCGTTACGTGGATTACGCCCTCGATGTGCCAATGTATTTCGTCTATCGCGACGGCAAGTTCATCGACGTCGCAGGCGCTTCGTTCCGCGAGTTCCTTGCGGGCAAGCTGAAGGTTCTCCCCGGCGAGAAGCCCAATCTTGCGGATTGGTCCGACCACCTCACCACGCTGTTTCCCGAAGTCCGCATGAAGAAATTTCTCGAGATGCGCGGCGCGGACGGCGGTCCGTGGCGGCGCATATGTGCGCTGCCGGCATTGTGGGCCGGGTTGCTTTATGATGCCGCGTCGCTTGAGGCTGCTTGGCGTCTGGTCAAGGACTGGACGGCTGAAGAGCGGCAGGGGCTGCGCAACGCCGTACCTCACACGGCATTGAAAACGCCTTTCCGAAAGGGAACAGTGCTAGATGTCGCCCGCGATGTGCTGGAGATTTCCCGCCAAGGCCTGAAGGCGCGCGCTCGCTTGGACAGCATGGGGCAAGACGAGTCGCATTTCCTCGATGCCGTCGCCCGCGTGGTCAGCGAAGGCCGCACGCCCGCCGAATGCCTACTGGAGCAGTATCATGGCGAATGGAAGGGCGACATCGACAGGCTGTTCGACGAACACGCCTTCTAGGGGCCGCGCGAGAGATGTCACAGGACTTCCAGCCCCGCGATCCCGACTTTCGCCGCCGAACAAGCGACATTTTTGACGGCGCGACGTTCATGCGCCACCTGGGCGCCCGTCTTGAAGAAATTGCTCCGGGAGAATGCTGGACCTCGCTGGCCGTCGGTGGCATGCATTTGCAGCAGGATGGATTTGTCCATGCAGGTGTCCAGGCGGCATTGGCGGATCACACCGCCGGCTGCGCAGCCGCGACGCTCATGGCAGCCGATCAGAATGTGCTGACGGTGGAATTCAAAATCAATCTGTTGCGGCCGGCGTCAGGCGAAACCCTCGAATGCAAGGCAGTTGTGCTGCGTGCTGGCAGTTCGCTGACCGTAGCTGAGTCGGAATTGCACGCCTTGCGACGGGGCGAGCGACGACTGGTGTCGAAGGCGACGGTGACATTGGCATTCATTGACGCGGGCCGTAAGCCCGGCCGCTAGCAGATCAGTTCCAGCTTTCCGCGGCCGGCTCGAGGTTGGCCAGGCTTTCCACCACATGCGCGGCGAGCGCGTCCACGCTTGGCGACGCGTCGCGATGGGCGCGGAGCAGCGCGATATCGCAGTCAGGCAGGGGAGGGAAACCTTCTTCTTCGCCCAGCCGCTTCATGCCGGGCCGGACCGCGCTTTCAGGCAGGATGGTGATGGCAAGGCCGGACATGACCGCGGCCGAAAGTGCCGCCGCACTCGGACTGGTGTAGAGCACGCGGTATGGCCGGCTGATGGAGTCGAGTGCCTTCGTCGCCGCCGCCCGCCAGGAGCATGACGGTACGCCGAC
>JAYZVT010000020.1:0-2656 GCA_036155355.1 Pseudomonadota bacterium | reverse complement strand
CGGCATGGCCAACGAAGCCGATGGCGCGAGCTATCTGCTGCCGGTGGATGGCACGTTCGATCCCAAGGGAACGGACGCCTATGGGCTACAGCAGCTCTATGACAACCTCGGCAAGCTCGGCGCGCGCACGATCATGGTGGTGCTGGAGACGACCTTCGGGCGCAGTCTGAGCGACCTGACGGAGCCGCCAAACTTGCCCGACATGGAAGTGGCGGCGATGCCGGTGACGCCGGTTCCGGGCCTTGCCGTGTTCACCGCCGGAGACCGCGATCAGAAGACGCTGGAAGATCCCGAGTTCGGCATCGGGCTGTTCACGCGCTACCTGCTTGAGGGACTGGCTGGCAAGGCGGACGAGGAGCCGCTGGGCAACAACGACAAGCGCATCGACACGGTGGAGCTGTATGTCTACACGGCGAACATGGTGTCGATGGCCGCGCGCAAGTCCTACGGACTGGAGCAGAAACCGCTCCTATCCAAGATCGACAACCTGGTTGTCGGGCGTCTCGCCGCCCGCTGACCGGCGCTTGAGAGATCACGGCCTCGCAGGGCTGATGCCCTGCGGGGCCGTTGTCGTTCCGGCGGCCTATTCCAGCGTGCGTGCGATCCGGAAGCCGGCGACGTTGAGGCGCGACCCGGCCGGATAGCTGATGCGCGCGGCGGAGCGCGAGTAGGCCGCCTCGTAGTACCAGCCGCCGCCCTTGAGCACGCGGCGCTTGCAGTCGCCGCCACGCGCGGTGCCGTCCGAGGGCGCGCCCGCATGGGTGGGGTTCCAGCAGTCCTCGACCCATTCCGCCACATTGCCGTGCATGTCGTGCAAACCAAAGGGATTTGGCTGGAAGCTGCCGCTCTCCACCGTCTGGCCGCGATAGGTGCCGGTGCGGCGCGTGCCGGTATTGGAACCGTCATAGTTGGCCTGATCGGTGGTGATTGATCCGCCCATGGCATAGGCGGTGGTGGTGCCGCCGCGCGCGGCATATTCCCACTCGGCTTCGGACAACAGCCGGTAGGACTTCCCGGTGCGTTCCCTGAGCCATGTGACATAGGCCTTGGCGTCGTCCCAGGAGACATTGATCACCGGCCGTCGGCCCTTGCCCCAGCCGCCGTCCTTGGGCTTGATGCCGCCGCAGCCGCCCTCGATGGCGCAAGCCTCCCAGTTGTCGAAGGTGACCTCCAGCTTGGACACGGCGAAGGGCCGGCCGATCTTCACCTCATGGGTGGGACCTTCGGCCTTCTGCGCGCCGGGTTCACCGGGGGCGGCGCCCATGACGAAGCGGCCGGCGGGGACCACCACCATTTCAGGGCACTGTTCGCAGTCGCGGAATGTGGATCCAACGTCGTGTTCCAACTCGCCCTGAACGCCGGGCGGGCCGGATGCCGCGGTGTAGGTTTGTGGCGTGGCGGCCGTACCGGGAGGCAGGCTGGCGATCTGGCTGCGCATGGCGCGCAGCACGGCCATGAGCGTCGGCGTGACCTGTCCGTCCGGGGTCAGGCCGGAGCGCGACTGGAAGCGCCGGATGGCGGCCTCAAGTTCGGCCTCCGCGCCGTCGCCGCGCGAACCTTGCACATAGCCGAGGCGGGACAGGGTATCGCGCACTTCCTGCAGCGTTCCTTTGTCCGACAGGATCGTCGGAGCCGAGCCGCCGCCGTCACCGCAGTTGACGCCTTCCAGGCAGATGCGCGGCGAGCCGCCGCGCGCAACGATCTCTGGAATCTGCGTGCCGCCCGTGGCACGGCGCACATCCTGGGCGGTCATGTCGAGCAGGTCGCGGATATAGGTGCGCGGATTCTGCTCAAAGCGGGCAAGCAGCGCACGGGCAAAGGGAGAATGCTCACCGGGCTTGCCGTCTGCGGCCAGCGCGCCGGACAGAGTGGCGTTGGCGATGAGCACCGAGCTGTCCTCGGTGCCAAGCCGCGTCAGGCCACGGAAACCGCCGCCCGCCTGGGCGGAGCGTGTCGGGCATTGGGGGAAGGGGTCGTTGCGGCAGGCGTCGAGCAGCACGATCTGCTGCGGCACGCTGGCGACGGAGTCGAAAATCTTTTGCAACTCGACCGCGCGCTTGGCCTTCTTCGGATCGCATTCGATCTCGAGGTCGCGAGGGGCAAGTATGTTCTTGCCCTCTATCTCCAGCCCGTGACCGGCGTAGTAGATGAGCGCGGTGGACGCGCCTTCGGCCTTGCTCTTGAAACTTTCAAGCACATCGAGGAAATCGGCGCGCGTCAGGTCGTAGTGTTCCGACACGTCGAATCCATGCTTGCGGAGGCCGGCGGCGATGGCTCGGGCGTCCGGCACGGGGTTCCCCAGCGCGGACAGGCTGTCATACTTGCCGATGCCGATGACGAGCGCGACGCGCCCGGTTGCGGCCTCGGCGGCGCAGTGCAGGGACAACAGGAACGCAACGGCTGCGGCGAGAATGGCTCTCGGCATGAGCATCTCCAGCATTCGATCCCCGGTGAGGCACCCAACATAGACCGGAAGCCGCGGACTATGCCAGCGGGAGCCCTTAACTGGACGTGAGCGCCTCCATGTCGGGCGAAATAATCCGGTCGAATGCGTCATAAATCCAGTCGCCGGCAGCGGAAATCGGCTGTGGAGCAGCGCCGGGCGAAGCAGTCTCGGCGAAGGCGCGGGCGATGAGCGCCTTGCGGCCGCCAGCGT
>JAYZVT010000019.1:0-4022 GCA_036155355.1 Pseudomonadota bacterium | reverse complement strand
ATGGACTCCAGATCCACAAGCCCCTGCTTGATTTCGCGATAGACCATGCCCATGAAATTCAGCGGGATATAGAGCTGGATCATGATGGCGTTGACCATGACGAAGTCACCCACGGTCAGCGTGCCGGCGGCGATGCCGCGGGCGGCGAGGAGCATGCAGAGCGTCATGCCAATGGTGAAGACCAGCGCTTGTCCGGAGTTGAGCACGCCAAGCGAATAGTAGGCGCGAACCGCAGCGCGTTCGTAGCGGCTCATGGAGGCGTCAAAGCGGCGCGCTTCATGGGCTTCATTGCCGAAATACTTTACCGTCTCGTAATTCAGCAGGCTGTCCACCGCCTTGGTATTGGCCTCGGTGTCGGAATCGTTCATCTCCCGGCGGATACCGATGCGCCACTCGCTGGCGAAGAAGGTGAACAGCACGTAGAGGAATACGGTGCCGAGCACGATCAGCACCATGTCCCAGCCGAAATACCAGCCGAGAACTCCCGCGACGAGCGCCAGCTCGATGACCGTCGGAATTGAGTTGATGATGGCCATCCGCACGATCAGCTCCACGCCGCGGGTGCCGCGTTCGATGACGCGGCTCAGCCCGCCGGTGCGGCGCTCGAGGTGAAAGCGGAGCGACAGGTTGTGCAGATGCTCGAACGTGCGGTTGGCGAGAACGCGCATGGCGTGCTGGCCAACCTCGGTGAACAAGACGTCGCGGATCTGGGCGGTCAGCACCATCAACACGCGGCCAACGCCATAGGCGACGATCAGAAAAACCGGCACCGCGACGAGCGTGGCGAGGCCCAGATTGGGCTCGCCGCCCGGCGCCGGCTGGCCGGTCAACGTATCGACGGCGGCCTTGTAGGCGAAGGGTACGGCGACCGTCACCAGCTTGGAGACGACAAGCGCGAGCATGGCAAGCACGACCCGCAGCCGCAGGTCCGCCCGGCCCTTCGGCCATACGAAGGGCAGCAGGCTGACCAGAACCGCTCCATGGCCGGCGCCACGGTCGAACAATGGGGCGGCTGGGCCTGTTTTTCTTTTTCGGATCAATATTTTATCCGGTATCCACGTAAAAACGGGGCAGCGCCTTGTGCCTGCCCCTCACCCTTGTAGAGATAGAGGCCATGGCCCCGCGTAGCAAGCGGCGGCTTGAATACCATCATCCCGCACACGCGCCGCGAGTTCACGATTGACCTCGCCGCAGCGGCCGGTAGACATGCCCCCGATGAACAGAACCGTGAAGAACATCTGCGTTTATTGCGGCTCGGGGCCGGGCCTTCGTCCGGCCTTCGCGGAGTGCGCGCGCAGCCTGGGGCGCGACATGGCCAAGGCGGGCATCGGCCTCGTCTATGGCGGAGGCGGCCGCGGGCTGATGGGCGAGATTGCGCGCTCAGTGATCGCCAATGGCGGTCATGTGACCGGAGTCATCCCGGATTTTCTCGTGCATACCGAGCACGCCATGCGCGATCTCGACAACCTCGTGGTCACGGCCAGCATGCATGAGCGCAAGCGGCAGATGTTCGAACGCAGCGACGCCTTTATCGCCCTGCCCGGCGGTATCGGCACATTGGAGGAACTGGTCGAACAGCTCACATGGGCGCAGCTCGGACAGCACACCAAGCCGATCATCCTGGCCGACATCGAGGGCTTCTGGCAGCCGTTGCTGAAACTGCTCGCGCATATGCAGGAACTGGCTTTCATCCGGCCCGGCCTGGAAGTGCGGCTGAATGCGGTGTCCGATGTCTCGGAGCTGCTGCCGCGCACTATCGAGCTGGCGGAGGAGATGGCGGCGACTGCGGCGGAAGACGTGGTGTCTTCAAAATTCTGACCTGCTCGATCTTTCGCCCCAGCTAGTTGCGCAGATACTGGATGGCGAGCGCCAAAATCCCCAACGCGGAGAGCAATCCTACCGGCCAAAGCTTTTTTCCTTCGACGCTGCGGCCATGAGCAAGCACGAAGAAGGCAATCAGTCCGGCGGCCAGACCCTTTTCAAGTCCCTCAACGATCGGCGTCACCACAATCGTAACTGCCGCAGGGATCAGGTAGTGCTCGGGAGGAAGGAGGTCACGCCAAGGATCGTCGCGCAGGGTCTTAGCATCCGCACCCATATATTCCGCGATTACCTTCATACCAACATAGAACAGAACAGGCGCTATTGCCGTCTTCGGTATTGCCTGAACGATCTGCACATCGAAAAAGCCAAGCGCCAGCGCAACAACCAGCACCAGCAGGAACAGCGCGCCCGCCACAATGGCGACAATCCCGCCTTGTCCATGGGCAAGCTTACCCACATTGTTCTCGGCGTAATAAACTACCGGAGTCGTCCCAAGCGCGGGCGCGACGACATTCATGACAGAGTCCACGCGGAAACCGGTCTTTACCCGCTTGTCAAACTCATCGGCCGGCAGGTCGCGATCTTCCAGGATCTGATATGGCGTGCCCGCGATATCGGCTAACAGCATGTAGAGGACGAAAAGGATTAGCGCCAACACGACGTCGAAGTTGAATTTCTCAGTCGTTTGACGCAGCGAAACGCCGGACCAAGGACTCAGGTCGGATAGCGATACGCCAAAGTCGGTCTGATGTTGAATCTGAGGCAGCCACAGCATGGCAAGCGTCAAAACCCCGACCGAGATGATCGGGGAACCGTTGGAGAAGAAACTCAATACCGCCCTTTGACCGCCGGCCAAATCCTTCCGATTCAGCATCGGCTTCAAAAATATGTCGCCCGCAACTACGATGCAGAGGCCAACGAAGAAAAATACAAACAGCAGGAATCTCTCAAACCTCTCCCCATTGAGCGCTGCAAGATCGTCGGAAAGAAATTTGATGGCGACGCCAGCCAGGATGACCCCGATTCCACCATTGATAGCGACCTTGATCGGGCCGGGCAGTGAACGGATCAACAGGATGCGCAGCGGTGTCGAGCGCAATGGAAAAAACGAGAACCCTACAAGCAAGACTCCGGCTATTCCGCACGCCATCAGCGCCTCGGGCCAGTCAACGCCCTCACGATTTGACACATAATCGGCGACGACTACATTGAAAGCCATTCCAGGCGCCATCGCGGTTGGCGAATTCGCATAGTATCCGCAAGCAATGCTGCCGATTGCGGCAGTCAGGCAAGTTGCCACCAACACAGGCCCTGCAGGCATGGATGCCCCGGCAAGTACGGACGGGTTGATGACCACGATGTATGACATGGCCAGAAACACCGTCGCTCCCGCCAGCACCTCGTTCCAGAAGCTGACCACAGGAATTTTCTGTCCTGCCTTACGTCGCCGCCCAGTCCCTCTGCCGTTGGTCATTTTGGGGGCCCCTGCACCTGCCTATGGCGCGGGCGCGCCGTCGCGCATCAGCTTGTAATTGATGGAGTCGAGAAGCGCCTCGAAGGAGGCATCAACGATGTTGGGCGAGACGCCGACTGTGTACCAGCGGTTGCCCTTGCCGTCGCGGCTTTCGATGAGGACGCGGGTGGTGGCATCGGTGCCGCCGGTGAGGATGCGTACCTTGTAGTCCACCAATTCGAGGTCGGCGATGTAGTCCTGGTAGCGGCCCAGATCCTTGCGCAGAGCGGTATCGAGGGCGTTAACGGGACCGTTGCCCTCGCCCACGCTCATCATGGTCTCGCCGTCCACGTGAACCTTCACGGTTGCCTCGGAGACGGTGACCAGATCGCCCATGGCGTTGTGACGGCGCTCCACGAGCACACGGAAGCTGTCCACCTAGAAGTAACGCGGCACGTTGGAGAGCTTGCGCCGCGCCAGCAGCTCGAAGGAGGCGTCCGCGCCGTCATAGGCATAACCGGTCGCCTCGCGGCGCTTCACCTCTTCCAGCAGGCTCGTGAGCCGGGGATCGTCCTTGCCGACGGGAATGCCGATGCGTTCCAGCTCGGCCAGCACGTTCGACTTGCCAGCCTGGTCCGAGACGAGAACGCGGCGGGTGTTGCCGACCGCCTCCGGCGCCACATGCTCATAGGTGGCGGGGTCCTTCAGGATCGCGGAGGCATGAATGCCCGCCTTCGTCGCAAAA
>JAYZVT010000018.1:0-3626 GCA_036155355.1 Pseudomonadota bacterium | reverse complement strand
TAGGCCGCAAGCGCCGAAGCCATGCGCCCCAGGATGCCCAATCCCTGGCCCGCGTCGGGCAGGCCGCCAAATGTCGTCGTGGTCATATCGGTCTCCTCCAAAAAACGTCGCCGCTGCCCGCGGCGAGCGGCCCAATTGGGACCTGTCCGTCCTTGATCGGGTTGGCCATGATATGGAGCGCGGCGAGCCGATTTGCTCGTCTCGGAGCTGGAGAAAACATGGAGAAAACGTGGATAATCGGTTATGATTGGCGGGATTTGTGAGGCTTCGGGATTTCTACTGCCGTCTGCCCACATCGGCGGACGCATGGAACCGGGTACTCCATGAGATTCAACATCAATGGCTGCTCCATCGACACCACGGCGTATGAGATTCGCCGGGGCGCGGAGAAGCTCCGTGCTGAACCCCAAGTCTTCGATCTCCTTGTTCTGCTGTTGGAGAACAAGGGCCGGCTCGTCACCAAGGAAGAGATCACGGAGCGGGTCTGGGCTGGCCGAATAGTTTCGGAGTCGGCCATAAGCAGCCGCATCAAGTCCGTGCGTCAGTTGATCGGCGACGATGGCGCAAGCCAGCGGCTGATCGAAACGGTGCGCCGCCGCGGCTTTAGACTGGTCGGCGACGTCAAGGTCGAAGGTGAAATTGCCAGGACTTCAGAGGCCGACCTGCCTCCTGCCGATGCAATCGCCGGCAAATCTGCGCTGGAGCGGCCAGTTCTCGCCGTCCTGCCATTCGACAACATGTCCGGCGACAGCACCCAGGATTATTTCGCCGACGGCCTCACCGAGGACATTATCAGCGCGCTTTCGAGACATCGCTGGCTCAGTGTCGTGGCGCGGAACACCATGTTCGGATATCGACGCATCTCGCCGGACAGTCAGAAGTTGAAGCAGGAACTCGGCGCGTCCTATGTCGTCACAGGGAGCGTGCGTCGCAGTGGTGACCGAATGCGAGTTCGCGTGCAACTCGTGGACGCGAATACGTCTGCGCATATGTGGGCGGACAGTTACGATCGTGACACCGAGGATCTGTTCAATGTTCAGGACGAAATTACCGACAGGATCGCGGCGCGCATCGAACCCGAAGTCGGCGCGGCAGAACGGCAAAAAGCATTGCGCAAGGGACGAACCAAGCTGAAGGCTTGGGACTGCTTTCACCTGGGTATCAATCATTTTTACAAATTTACCGCGCGCGACAATCTTGAAGCGCAGCGCCTCCTGGACAAGAGTCGGGAACTCGATCCGGAATTTGGCGAAGCACATGCCTGGTGGGCCTACGCAGTGGTGCTCGGCATGGTCTATTGGGACAACGATCCGGAGGAGAGCCACTTGAACGAAGCCCTGCTGGCGGCTCGGCGAGCGCTCGATATTGACGACCAGAATGCGGTTTTCCACGCGATACTCGCCCGCGTGAATCTCGCGCGCAGGGATTATGGGGCCGCGATCATCGGCAACCAGATCGCAATCCGACTCAATCCGGGACTTGCTGTCGCTTATTGCAGTCTCGGAGACTCGTTGGCCTACGAAGAGCGATATGATGAAGCGATCGAAATGCTGGGGCGGGCCGCTTCGCTCAGTCAGAATGACCCGCAGCGTTGGGCCTTCCTCAGCTACGGAGCAATGGCTCTCATCTTCAAGGGCGAATACGAAACCGCCCTGAGCTGGGCAGAACAGGCAAGTGTCCTTCCCAACTGCCAGTATTGGACGACATCGCATCGTGCAGTCGCGCTCGCCTGTCTTGGGCGCAAGGAGGAGGCCCAACAAGTCGTGAAGTCCCTGCTTATCGAAAAGCCCGGCTTCTCCTGCGCATTCGCCAGGCGCAAGCTGTTTTACCTAAAGTCGCAATGCCAGTTGGACGGCTATATTTCCGGACTGCGCAACGCGGGAGTTCCGGAAAAGTAGCCATGCCGGAGGTCGGCTCCTGGCACTTAGCGGACTCTCGATTGGTCGTCCGCGACGGCCACTTCCGGGCAAATTGCGGACATGTGAACGGCCCGCCTCTCAGCCGGATTTCTGAAACCCGGCGAGTTCGCGCCGTCCAGGTTCCACTTGAACCTTTCGCCGCACTGGCGCGACCAAGGTGTGACAAGCCACCTTCCGAAAGGATGCCGGCCATGAAACTCCCGATCCTGTCCCTGCTTCTCATGGCGCTCGCGCTGCCTTTCACCGGCGCCAAGGTTTCGGCACAGGGGGCCGACGGTGCGATACTCATTGTCAGTCCGCTGGACGGACCTATGCCGAAGACGTCGCCCGGTCCGGTCGTGCGGCTCAGGATCAACAATGGCCTTTCGACCGCACCGCAGGACTTCAACCGCTTCAATACCCGCATGGGCGTTTCAGCGGGCACAAGCCTGCAATCCATGCCGAAGCGGCGGTAGGATGTTCAGGCGCGAATAATTGGACCGGTCAAGATTGAGCGCGGCTCTGGCGGGTCACGTCAGGAGCGGACCTGGAATTCGACGGACACATCAAGCTGGCCCCCGGAAAAGAAGACTGAAAAGTTGCACTCCGGCCAAAACAGCATGGATGGACCACGACTCGCGCTCCTTTTTGGCTCGCGGCGGCGCAATCAGAACTGCGGATCGACCGCAAGGATGTTAGTGTCGCAGGCGATGCTGATATCGGGAGATCGCAAGCCCCCTGAAACATGACCGGGCACGCCCATAACGACCGCGCCTCGCGCTATGTCGCCGGAAGCCTGTCGCTGACCGGCGCCGTAGCGATGGGCACCGGTGTGATGATCGGTGCGGGGATATTCGCCCTGACCGGGCAGGTGGCCGAATTGGCAGGAGACTGGTTTCCTGCTGCCTTCCTCGCCGCCGCAGTGGTGACCGCCTTCAGCGCATATTCGTACGTGAAACTCGCCAATGCCTATCCTTCGGCCGGGGGCATCGCCATGTTCCTGGAAAAGGCCTATGGCAAATCGATGATGACGGGCGCGTGCGCGTTGTTGATGTATTTTTCCATGGTCATCAACGAGAGCCTGGTGGCGCGCACCTTCGGAACCTACACGCTCCAGCTCTTCGATGCACAGGACAAGCCGTGGCTTGTGCCCGTGCTTGGCGTCGGATTGCTCAGTCTGGCGTTCATCGTCAACCTGATGAGCAATCGATTCATCCAGGTGTTGTCGTTCTTCATGGCTTTCCTGAAAATCGGGGGCATTGCCCTTTTCGGGACGGCGGGCCTCTGGTTTGCGGGTCTTGTTCCCGCTGCTGCCGAAGCGAGGAGCGCCGAAACCGGCGCCATCGGCTTCCTCGGGGCGACTGCGCTCGCGGTTCTCGCCTACAAGGGCTTCACCACGATCACCAACAGCGGCGGCGAGATCGTCGATCCTCATCGCAATGTGGGTCGCGCGATCATTTTTGCCATCGGAATCTGCGTTGTCGTGTATCTGCTGGTGGCCTTCGCTGTGGCTGGCAATCTCACCAACGCAGAAATCATCAGGGCAAGGGATTATTCGCTGGCGCAGGCGGCGCGGCCGGCTTTCGGCGACTATGGCCTTTTGGCGACCGTGGCGTTCGCGATCATCGCGACGGTCTCAGGCGTCATCGCTAGCGTCTTCGCGGTGTCGCGCATGCTTGCCATGCTCACCGAGATGAAGCTCGTGCCACACAGCCATTTCGGCATGCC
>JAYZVT010000017.1:0-6853 GCA_036155355.1 Pseudomonadota bacterium | reverse complement strand
GCGGTGGGCCGCAACATCAGCCTCGACGTTCGTCCGGGCGAAGTGCTGTGCCTGCTCGGACCCAACGGCGGCGGCAAGACCACCCTGTTCAAGACCATGCTCGGCCTGCTGGCGGCACAGAATGGCCAGGTCCTGCTCGGCGGCGCACCGCTCGCCTCGCTGCCGCGCGGCGAGATCGCCCGGCGCATCGCCTATGTGCCGCAGGCGCATACCGCCCACTTCCCCTACCGGGTCATCGACATGGTGCTGATGGGCCGCACGGCGCATCTCGGCCCCTTCGCCACGCCGGGGCCGGGCGACCGCGCCAGGGCCGCGGAAGCGCTCGCCACGCTCGGCATCGGCGACCTGGCTGACAGCGAATACACCCGCATTTCGGGCGGGCAGCGGCAGCTTGCTTTGATCGCGCGGGCGCTGGCGCAGGACGCTCCGACGCTGGTGATGGACGAGCCGACGGCGAGCCTCGACTTCGGCAACCAGGTGCTGGTGCTGTCGCAGATCAGGCGTCTGAAGGCGACGGGCCTGTCCATCGTGCTATCCACCCACGATCCCGACCATGCCTTCGCCTGCGCCGACCGGGTGGCGATCCTCGCGCGGGGCGGCATCGCCGCGCTCGGGACGCCAGCAAGGGTGGTGACGGCGGCGCGGCTGAAGGAGGTTTACGGCGTGAACGTCACGGTGCGGAAGCTGCCGGGCGGGCAGACAGTCTGCGCGCCCTCGTTTTCGCCGCAGAAGCGGCGGCGCGGGCGCTAGGGTTTTGCTGCCAGCCGGTCGAGCATGGCCCGGACCGCCTTGATCTGTGGCGCCTCTCGGCTGAGAAAATCCCGTCCGGTATAGCCCCACCAGTCCCAGCAGCCCCTGGGATTATAGATGCTCGATTTAACCTGCGGAAACAACAGGATAATCCGGTTCTGCGCGGCCCAGCGGGCATAGAGGCTGCCCGTGATGAAGGCATCGCCGACAAATTCGCGGCCCTGGCGGCAGCCATGGAAGACCACATGGATGCGGCAGCCGGGGGATTGGCGGCAGGCGGCGGGAACAACCAGCGCCCCCTCACTGGCCAGCCCGTCGCCGGAGCCCGGCGCGTAAGGCGACTGATCGAAGATCACGGCGGGCTGCGGCGGCGCCGGACCTTCGAGACTGCCATATATGTGCCCGAGGATTGCCTTGGCCTGGTCGTAGTCGCAGTCGGTGATGAAGGGCGGTTCGGAGACGCCGCAGGCGCCGCCGCCCTCCTCGGTGATGAAGGCGTGGCCGGCCTCAGGCTTCTCCACCAGGGCGATGTTGGCGTCCGGTACGCCGAGCCGGAGATAAAGGTCGCGGGCGCGGCGCACCAGCGCGGGCGCAACTGTGGAGTCCTTGCCGCCGGTGAAGAGATAGACCTTGTCGCCGGCAAGCGCGTCGATCGGGCCGATGGCGCCCTCCCCGGCCAGATCGCGGGCGCGGCGCTCCAGTGCGCCCGGATCGCCGACGCCGAACCCCGAGAGGTTGTCCTTCATGCAGCCTTCCAGCGCCTGGGTGGCATTGGCGGCCAGCACCTGCGGCCAGAAGGGCGACAACCGCGCGGCCGGGTTGTCGGCGCAGGCCCAGGGGCCGCCGGCGGCGATGCCCGCACCCACGACGATGCCTGCATGAGCCAGTTGGAACTGACCGGCCATGTAGGCGCCCGAAGACAGACCCGAGACGGAGGTCGCCTGAAGGTCGGCGCCGAGCGCCGGGAGCGGCTCGGCGGCTCCCGCCAGGCTTGCCTGCGCGAGCGCAGTGGCAAACACGAGCGCCAGGCGGAAAACGCCCCGGCGCGGGCTGGCCGCAACTATTCGGAAACCGGTTGGGCGCACTCTCATGACGGCGCGAATCATGGCACGGGCGGCCGGCAAGAGGAATCCGTCCAAGCCGGGGAGCGCGTCGGCGGTTGAACTTTTTGGCGAGGGAACGAAATTTCACTTGCAAGAGGGGGCAACCGAGTGCATATGCGCTAGCTGTTTCCTGCACATTTCGTGCAGGGGTCATCTACTGGTTGGGGAGGACGCCATGTCACTCGATGACGGCCTCTTCCAATTGGGGATGGACTTGGATCTACGTTCAAGCACCACCCGAACGGAAGAAAAAGCATCCACCTTCGGCGCCGGACTTGCTCCGGAGGATCGGAAGGATTTTTTTTGTGAACGGGGTGGAGTCCGGTTCGCCGGCACCCATCTCCTGGTGGACGTTGTTGGCGGAATACGCCTGGACGACTGCGAGCACATCGAAGACATGATGCGGCGCGCGGTGGAGGCATCGGGGGCAACCCTGCTGCACATCCACACGCACCACTTCACGCCCAATGGCGGCGTCTCGGGTGTCGCGGTTCTGGCGGAATCCCACATCAGCATCCACAGCTGGCCCGAATGCGGCTACGCGGCGCTGGACATCTTCATGTGTGGCGATGCCGACCCGCACAAGGCGGTTGACGTGATCGAAGAGGCGTTTACGCCTAAGAAGATCATCGTCAAGGAACTGTTGCGTGGCGAAGAACTGGACTTATGGAACGCTGGATCGACGAAACACTGCACCCTCATTGGCGCGTCAGCCTAAGGGCTGAACGCGTCCTGCATGAGGTCAGGACCGATCACCAGCACCTGGTCATCTTCGACAATCCGACCTTTGGCCGGATGATGATGCTCGACGGCGTCGTGCAGCTCTCGACGTCGGACGAATTCATCTACCACGAAATGATGGCGCACGTGCCGCTGCTCGCGCACCGCGAGCCGCGGCATGTGCTCGTCATCGGCGGCGGTGACGGCGGCGTCCTGCGCGAGGTGCTCAAGCACCCCAGCGTGGAGAAGGCCGTGCTGTGCGAGATCGACCGCCAGGTCATCGACACGTCGCTGGTGCATCTGCCCGAAATCTCGGCAGGCGCATTCGACGACCCGCGCAGCGAGATCATGATCGCCGACGGCGTGAAGTTCGTGGGAGAGACCAACCAGCGTTTCGACTGCATCATTGTCGATTCCACCGAGCCGATCGGCCCGGCGGAAGTGCTGTTCGGGCAGACCTTTTTCGAGGGCTGCAAGCGCGCGCTCAGGAAGGGCGGCGTGGCCATCGGGCAGAACGGGTTGCCCTTCGTGCATCACGAGCACCTGGCCAGCTCCGGCAAGCTGCTGCGCGACATCTTCAATGACGCGGCTTGCTTCCTGTGCGGACAGCCGACCTATTTCGGCGGACCCTTCGCGCTGACATGGGCGAGCGACAAGGGCGATCTGCGCGACTGGTCGGTTAAGAAGCTGCGCAAGCGCCAGGACAAGCGCGACATCGTCACCCGCTACTACACGCCCGAGGTGCATGTGGGCTCGTTCGACCTGCCGGGATACGTTTCCCACATCTGGCAGGGCGGCAGGGGCACCGTGGGCGCCTGAGCACTTCCCGACGCATTGACGCTGCGTGACTACGTTGCCGCCGGGAACCTGTCAGCATAGCCGACAAATATCAGAGTAAAGACCAGCACCACGAAGGCAAGAAGCATGCAGGACCACGCCACGTGGTCGGGACGCACGCGGCCCAGGAGAACGCGGGACACATGCACGTCCCTGGCGATAAAGTCGGCCGGGCGGAAATGCATACCTACGCGGCCAAGCTGCAGGTCGAGCAGGGTGAAGAATGCGAACACCATTGAGGGCGCGTAGACGGTGATGAACAGGTCGTATGGCCACCCTTCGCCGCGGGCGAACAGGCCGATCAACAGCGTGGCGTAAACGCAACCGCCGAGAGCGAATATCTGCCCGAACGCCACGCCCCGGTGCCTGGAGGTGATATAGAGATCAAGGTCGCACTTGATGTTCGCGCGCATCTCCTTGTTCTTCAGCTTCTGCAGAAGCCTGATGGACTGCCAGTAGCGGCGACGCAAGACGACGCGGGAGCGCGCGGTCTGCAATTGTCCCAGACGCCGCAGCAACTCCCGCGCGAGGGCCGGTTGCCTCGCCTTTGCGGCAGCGACATGTGAGAAAAGCCCGGCCAGCAGGTGCAGTTCCTCGCCATTGCGCTCGGCGAAGCGGCCAATCATGAATGACAGCAACACGACAAAGAAGATGCTGAGCACGGACAGGCAGTCGAAATACTGGTTGAAGCCGCTGCCAGGCAGGTAGGCGCAAATGGTGCCGCTCGCCAGCAGCGCCAGCAGAGAGGCGCGGTAGGAAAGGCCGTGATCCGCCCTGAATGTCATCAGGAGATTGGAAGAGACGATGAGGGCGATACCGATCAGCTCGTTGAAAGTTGGCACGACCGTCCGCACGCTCGCCAGCATGAGCACCGAGATGGCGGGAGCGAAGAACCAGACGAAGGTGTCCGAGGCGCGCTGGAGATGCAGGGTGCCGTAGGTGAAAAAGACACCCGAGACGAGATTGAGCAGAAAGACCGCCAGGACGACCAGATAGTCAACGCCGGCAAGCGCCGGCAACAACGCGGCCTCCCCGAAGGCGGATAGCGCCCAGGCAAACGGCACCAGCGGGGCAAAGCAAACCTGCAAAACGACGAATCCGGGCAGCGGCCCGATGCCGTGATCCTTTCGCAGGATTTCGGAGGCACGCGCCTTCAAGACGACCGAGGCCGCCATTAGGAACATCGACAGTAGGGCATAGGCGATGGAAGCCGGATCGTTGCGGTGAAAGAAGCGGCCGGACAGCATGTTTTCACGGTCAGTGATCAGCACCATCACCCCGGCGAGCGCGACAAGCGCCCACAGGCCTTCGCGCGGTGAGAGGCTGGCGAACTGGCGCGCAAGGAATGGCCCGATCATCATGGCCGCGACGATGGGCCAGCATTCCATCAGCAGGACCGCCATGACATCGTTGCCGTCGCGCGCGGCGAGGGTGAAGAAATAGAGGCTCAGAACGAAGCAGGCTGCTTGGGTAACGGAAGCGACAAGGAGCGGCCTGTCAGCGAGTATTGCCGCCCCGCGGCCTTCGCGCAGAACCACGGGCATGGCCACGATGCCGGCGAGAGCCATGGCGGCCGCCAGCAGCAGAGGAAACCCGGCAATGCCGTCGGCGCTCAGGAAAGTGAGGGCAACGGGTATCGCTGCATAGGCGGTGGCCGAGACGAAGATCGTCGCCAGCGAATTCGACAGCAGTTTCAGCATTCGCCCCCGGGATATACGGCCGGCTCATGTTCCCGCGCCGGCCCAGCCCGAGTAGAAGCAATGGGAAGGCTTCCGGCAAGCCCAGATGCACACCCCGGCACGAACTTGCGTCACCGAGCCCGCGGGCGGATAGTCGTCGGCTCAAGGGCAGTTGCCAGGAGCCTCATGACCGACCACGGATTCGCCAAGGACGATGCCGACGACCTGCTCGAGATACTCGACGGTCGCCAGTCCGAGGCTGCGGCGGCAATACAGCGCGGCACCTGCCGGCTGATGCGCGCGCTCGGCCACTCCGTGATCTGCGAGCTGCCGCTCGCCAGCGGCCACAGGGCCGACATCATGTCACTCGGGCGCAGCGGCGAGATCTGGATCACCGAGATAAAGTCGTCGCTTGCTGATTTCCGCGCCGACGCCAAGTGGCATTTCTACCGGGACTGGTGCGACCGGTTGTTCTTCGCGGTGGACGCGGATTTCCCGCTGGACGTGCTGCCCGACGAAACGGGGCTGGTCATCGCCGACCGCTTTGGCGCGGAGCTGATGCGCGAGGCGCCAGAGCACAGGCTCGCGGGCGGGCGGCGCAAGGCCGTGACGCTCCGTTTTGCGCGCGCGGCTGCACTGAGGCTGCACGGCCTGACAGACCAGGGCGTGAAGGGCTTCACCGGGGAGTGACCGCTGAGGCGGCGGGGCCGCCCGGCAGCAGGTGCTTCTCCAGCCCGGCGCGCAGAGCGCCCGTGATCTCCTCCGACTGCTGGCGGGAGTGATCGAAATTCACATAGACCGCCATGCCCGTGGCGCAGACCGCACCGCGCTGCAGCAGGCGTTCGCCTATGGTGAAGCTCTTGTTGCCGATCTTTTCGATCCACGTCTCGACGACGCAGTCCTCGCCGAAATAGGTCTGCGCCACATACTCCACCTGCATGGAAACGATCGTCGCGCGCCAGCCTCGGAAGGACAGGTCCGGCGTCATCATGCGGAAGATCTCGATCCGCCCGGCCTCGAACCAGATGGGGATGGTCGTGTTGTTGATGTGACCCACACCATCGGTTTCGCTGACGCGCGGCGTAATCACCGTCCGGAACATCTGGCTTTCCTGTGCGGTTGCAGCGAAATCGTTGCGAGGCGGCTATTTGGGCGCGCGCTTGGCGAGAATGCGTTGAAGTGTGCGGCGGTGCATGTTCAGGCGGCGCGCCGTTTCCGACACGTTGCGATTGCACAATTCATAGACGCGCTGAATGTGCTCCCAGCGAACGCGGTCGGCGGACATGGGGTTTTCCGGCGGTTCCACCTTGGCGCCCTGCGTCGCCAGCAGCGCGTTGTAAACATCGTCCGCGTCAGCCGGTTTGGCGAGATAGTCCACCGCGCCGAGCTTCACCGCACTGACCGCCGTGGCGATATTGCCGTATCCGGTCAGCACCACGGCGCGAGCCTCCGGGCGGACGTCATTGAGGGCGGCGATCACGTCGAGGCCGTTGCCATCCTCCAGCCGCATGTCCACAACCGCATAGGCGGGCGGGCGCTGGCGGATTAACCGGACGCCCTCTGCGACGCTCTGGGCGGTCTCCACCTCGAAGCCGCGCGCCTGCAGGGCGCGGGCGAGCCGCTCAAGAAACGGCTTGTCGTCATCAACCACCAGCAGCGTCATCTCGCCAGCGAGCTGGGACCGGTCATCCATCGGATCGAAACTCCAGTTTTCAGGGGCGGATCATAGACCTGCGCCCGCCCGGCGGCCAAGGCCTGGCCGTT
>JAYZVT010000016.1:0-4228 GCA_036155355.1 Pseudomonadota bacterium | reverse complement strand
GCTTCGGAAATCATCGTCGAGGAATCCTCGCTGCTCAGGATGATGTCGGCCCGTGAAAAGATGCGCTCAAGCGTGCCCGGCCCCGCCCAGCGGTAGTCGACGAAATCGGCCACCACCTGCTTGTCCTTGGCCAGTTCGAACACCGTTTCCGCTATGCGCGGGTCGGTGCGGCGCGAGGTCGAGATCAGCCAGCGTGTCCCCCACATGGCCGAGACCTCGCGCGTGAAGGCGAGCAGCTTCTCCCATTCCCCCATGTCGTACTTGAAGAAGCCGGAATTGCCGCCGATCAGCAATCCCGCCAGCTTGGGCGGATAGATGCTGCCATAGGTGGGCGTGTGCTTTGGCCGGCCCAGCTCGTCGGGATCAAGGCCGCACGGTTTCAGGCCCACGAGATGTCGCGGCAGATGCGCGTGACGCTCGTAGGAGCTGACGATGAGCGAGAACCGCTCGGGCGAGACGCTGCGCAGCGATCCGCAGAAGATGTTCGCCGCACCCAGCTTGCGCGCCGCCGCGATATTTGCAGGCAGTGTCTCCCCGCCCGCCGAGATCACCAGGTCGGCCTTCGGCAGCGAGCGCGGGTCAATCCCGTAACCGGCCCTCAGGATCAGTCCCGGCGCCAGTCCGCGGTTGGCGAGCGAGCGCAGATACCGCCCGGGAAAGGCCCAGCGCCGGGCGAGGCTGATCTTTCCGCCCTCCACATCGCTGATTCGCGAGATTGCCGCGATTACGCCTTCTGCGAGGTGATAATGCCCCGGCCGGTCATCGGAAAGATGCAGGATTTTCAATGGCGCCATGGATCTTCTGGCTTCCGGAACTATTGACAAATCGGGTGCGAACGGCCGCAGGAAGTGATAGGAAGCGCGCCAATTTCCTCAAGGCCGTGCCTTGAATCAGCGCCAGTTTGGCGCATTTATGAAACAGAAGGCCGCACGATGTCATCATGCGGTGAAAACTGGAAGGACTGGAATAATGGGCAGTTCGAAGCCCCGGGTTGGAAAGAAGGAGCGGGACCTGATCCTGCGCGCCATGGTGTCCATGGCTATCGCCGACGGAAAATTCTGTGAAGGCGAAACAGAGACGGTGAAGTCCGCCTATCAGGACGTTGCCGGAGCGGCCTGTTCCGAGAAGGACGTGGAGACGGCGGTGAAGAACTGCCAGAAGGAAGGGCAGTCCCTGTCCGACGAGTTGTGCGCCTGTCACAAGGCCCTCGACCGCGACACCAAGGAAACGCTGCTGAAAGCCTGCTACAAGGTGCTACTTGCCGACGGACGCGTCGCGGGGCGCGAGCGCAAGCGACTGCACGACTACGCCGCCGCGCTGAAGGTGCCCGAAATTCACCTCACTGCCATCCTGGAAGAAGTCAGCGCCTGACGCTGCTGCTTCGGAACTTCAGAAGACAACAATGTCGAATTGCCGCCGCACGCTGCGCAGATCGGCGAAAGCGACTTCGCGCGTCGCCGAACCCTCGATGACAAAGCAGGCGTTGTAGTTCGCCTCAAGCAGGTCGGCGAGCGGCTCCTGCCTTTCCTTGAGATAGATGGGCGAGAATTCCATGACCGTCGGCACACGGCGCGCCAGCATAGCCGGCATTCCGGCGAGCACGTCAGGCTCGTAGCCCTCGACGTCGATCCACAGCACGCGGACGTCCGACGCATCCACGGAACTGTCTGCGAGGATCGCTTCCAGCGGCCGCACCCGCACAGTCTCGTGCCCGCCGCCCATGTCGTTGGCGATGCTGCTCTTGCCCGCATTGGCGGCATTGGTGAACAGCTTCACCTCGCCATCGCGCGCGCCGGCGGCACAGCGCACCGCGGTGATGTTGCCAACGCCATTCAATGCAGCATTGGCTTCGATGAGCCGGAAATTTGCCTCCAGCGGTTCAATGGCGACAACGCGGGCGAATTGGCCCGACTTCGCCGCATAGACTGAATGCATGCCGATATTGGCGCCCACATCCACGAACACGCCGCCCGGCGCAAGCTTGCCTTTGGCGCCGAGCAGCGCAACGGCCGCGTTGAACTCCGCGCGCTGCCACAGTTCTCCCCGCGCCAGCGTCATGCCAATCTTGTCCGCATGGGCGATGAGCCGGATGCCGCCTGCTTCGCGCGTGACGCCGACGCCCGCGTCGCGCAGGTGGCGGAACAGCACGCGCCGCCCGCGCCTACCCGAAACGGCCCGGTAGAGCAGGCCGTCGCGCAGCTTGCGCCAGAGCGTGCCCGGTGAATGCATCTCGCTGACTTACCTTGTTTTTCCTGCCTGTGCCGGGCGCACCCTATCACCCGCGAGGGATGTCCAAAAGCGGCTTGGGGCCGCTCTGGCCCATGGCCGCTTGGCGTGTCCTGTCTCGTGGTCTAGACAACTGCGGATCGCCTTGCCGAACACCCAAGGGTGGCCATGACCGGGCCGGACATATCGCGCAGTTATCCGGAAATCTCCTCCGTCACGCTGATGGTTTGCACTTATAGGCGCCCGGACCTGCTCCCGCGATTTCTTGAGTCCGTCGCCGACGTCCGCATACCGACAGGCATCAGCCTGCATGTGGCCGTGGCCGACAACAACCCGCGCAGCCACTTCGACGATTACATCGGCTCCGCACTGGCGCGGCTGAAGCTGCCAACGTCCTACGGTCATGAGCCGAAGGCGGGGTATTCCAGCGCACGTAACAAGGCGCTCGAACTTGCGCTGGCGACACCCTCCCAGCTTTTCGCCTTCAGTGACGACGACATGGCGCTCGACCCGGGCTGGCTGGCAGGGCATCTGCGGAGCCATTCCGAGTTCAAATGCGACGTCGTCGGTGGCGCCATCCAGGGACGTCTCGGCCCCCATGAGCATGGGAGGCGCTTTGCCCATGGAGAGGAATGCAACACGCAAGGCGCAGGCAACGTCTCCTTTCGCCGCTGGCTCGTCGATCCAAATGGCGCGAATCTGCGTTTCGACCGCGCCCTCGACAAGACCGGGCGCGAGGACATGGCCTTCTTCCGCGCAGCCCGTTCCCTTGGCGCGCGCATCGTTTTCAGCAGCTATCCTGTCGTCCACGACGTGGTGATGGGTGGTGACGGCTGGCTTGAGGAACTTGAGAACAAGGCCTGGGTTTCGGCGGTCATGCAGCGCAACGACATCGTGCGCGC
This sequence comes from Pseudomonadota bacterium, assembly GCA_036155355.1. GTDB lineage: Bacteria > Pseudomonadota > Alphaproteobacteria > Rhizobiales > Methyloligellaceae > JAYZVT01. Next base: position 1,100 of record JAYZVT010000016.1, on the reverse strand, counting down.
CCGGCGGGAGAAGGGATTTGCCACCGCATTCGCCCGCGCGCTCGCAGGCGTCCGCTTCGGATTGAAGTCGGTACCGGGCCTCGCCGGCTGGGCGCTCGCCATTCTGGGCGGCGATGCGGGAAAGGCGGCGCGGAAGCGTGTTTCCGCGATCAGGAATTTCTACAAGATGACCGAAGGCTTTCGCGGCCTGACGGGCGATTATGTGGCGCGCGGCGATGCCCGCCGGGGATCGTCGGCGGAAATGTGAGGGCGCGGCGGAAGCATTGTGGAGGAACAAGTCATGGAGCGCCTGCCCATTCTTTTGATACCCGGCCTCGCCTGCTCGGCGCGGCTGTTCGCCTCGCAGGTTGCCGCGTTGTGGCCCTCGGGTCCGGTGACCGTGGCCAATCACTGCCGGAGCGGCACCATTGCAGAAATCGCCCGCGCGATCCTCGATGAGGCCCCGCCCCGTTTCGCCGTCGCCGGCCTTTCGCTCGGCGGCTATTTGACCATGGAGATCTGGCGGCAGGCGCCGGACCGAGTTACCCGCCTCGCCCTCATCGACACCTCGGCTCGGCCCGAAACGCCTGAGGCGACCAAGGTACGGGAAGCACGCATCGCGCTGGCGCAAGGCGGCCAGTTCCGCAAGGCCATGGACGAACAGTTCGCCGTTGCGGTGCATGAAGACAACAAGAAAGCAATCGAGGCGGTTTTCTTCGCCATGGCGGACGAAAGCGGCGTTGACGCCTATGTCGCGCACCAGCGCGCGATCATGACCCGACCCGACTCGCGCCCGACGCTCAAGACCATCACCTGCCCCGCCCTCGTCATTGTTGGCGCGGATGACAAGCTCACCCCGCCCGATCATGCGAAGGAGATGTCGGACGGAATCAAGGGTGCGCGTCTCGTCACCATCCCGGCCTGCGGACACATGTCCACCATGGAGCGCCCCGCCGCTGTCAACGAGGCACTGCTGGCCTGGCTCAAGGCCTGAGCCGCAGCCTGCGCTGGCGGCGTTGCCACCATCGGGCCGCGCCGCTAGGCTGACGCGCCAGTCGCCAGTGAGGGGGAGTTCAGTGAAGACACGCGCCGCAATCCTGCATGAGATCGGCAGGCCCGCC
>JAYZVT010000015.1:0-6260 GCA_036155355.1 Pseudomonadota bacterium | reverse complement strand
TGGGTCAGGATCACCTTGTCCACGTCCTCCGGCGCGTAGCCTGACGCCTTCAGGTTCTCCGACAGCTTGCCCGCGTTCGGCATCCAGTTCATGCCGCCGCCGACATCGATAAGGATCAGTTCCTTGCCGGTGTTGATGAGCGGGATGTTCACATGGGACAGGCGCTGCTCGGTATCGAGGAAATGCGATGCCAGATAGGCCTTCACCTGCTCGCGCGGGACATTGGCTCCAATCAGTGTCGTCGGCAGCGCATAGGAGCCGTCGCTCAGCACCGTCACTTCGAACTCGCCGAGCTTGAAACGGTACCATCCGGCGACCTGCGCGCCTTTCATGGCGCTGGCCGCCAGCGCACCTGCGGGAGCGAGGAGCGTCGCTCCAGCCGCGGCCACGGTCGTCATCCCGGCGCCGTAGAGCAATCCTCGTCTTGTGAATTGCAGGCTTGTTGGCATTTTTTCCTCCCCGGCGCCGATTAAATGGTTGTTCCATTCTATTCTCCGTGGCCGGTGTCCGCCAAGGGGGGCGGCGGGATGGCACGCTGGCTCAGGCCCCGACGGCAGATCGGCGACGTCTGCTCACAAGCCGGTTTCAGTTCTGAGGCTGCGGCTTGGGCGTGCCGAACAGGGAAAAGCCCCTCGACGATTCCGGCTTATCCGCCTCATCCTTCGCCGCAGCCCTGCCGGCCTCGTCCTCAGGCTCGCCGTCGTGGACCGCGGCAACCGCGTCATCGTCCTCGTCGAGCCGCTCGCGCGCCACCTCCCGGCTTGCGGGATGGCTGTCATCGACAACTTCGATGTCCTGTGCGGCGGATGCGGCAGCGGCTCCGGCCAGGGCGGCCGGCGTTTCCCGGGCCTCGGCCCGCGCCCAGGACTTGTCGGGGGCCGCTTCTTCCTCGGTGGCTTCATTCTGCCTGGCCGCCACGGCGCGTTTGCGGTTGGCGAGCCCGCCGGCCATGAATCCGAGGATCACCAGGAGCAGCGCCAGCGACAGCTCGAGCCAGCGGGACACATCGACCCCGTTGAAAAGGTCTACGAGCCTTGCCCCGATGGCGTCGGCGCCAATGACCGCAACGGCCACATATAGGAGTCCCAGCGTTCGCAGCACCAGCTTTGGATGCACCGCCAGCCAGACGCCGAACAGCAGAAACAGGCCGAAAACGAAATGAATGACGCTGTGCGCCATGCTGAAATTCAGCAGTTTGTCGGGACCCGAGAACTCGTTGGGGATTACCCCCAGGGCGGCCACCGCCAGAAAGGCCAGGCCGAGCAGGCTCGCAAGCAGCTTCGTCACCATCGCGATCGTTCCTCTCCCCACTGTCTGTCCGTCAAGACTATCCATAAAAACGGCGATAGAAGGGACAGAGTTCCATCGAAATGTCAGGAATCGACCGTCGATCTCGCCTCTTCATAGGCTTCGCTGGCGGCGAGCCAGGCTTCCTCGGCTGCCTCAATTTCCCGCGCCAGCAGGCCTCTTTCGCGGCTCAGCTCCGCCGCCTTGTCCGGCTGCGACTGGTAAAAGCCGGTATCGGCGAGGGATTTGTCCATGAGCGCGAGACGGGCGGCGAGTGTCTCCACCCGCTTTTCATGCTGTTCCATTTCTCGCTTCAATGGGGCGATCTCGGCGCGTCTTTGCGCCGCCAGACGCCGCTCTTCCTGCCGGCCCGCTCGCGATTGCGGTGGCGCATCCTTTCCGGAGCGCGCCGCCCGGCCCGCGCCGCGCTCGGCCAGGCATTCCGCGCTGTAGCTCTCCAGGTCCCCGTCATAAGGGGCCACCGATCCACCGCGCACGATCCACAGCCTTTCTGCGCAGGCTTCGATCAGGTGCCGGTCATGGCTGATGAGGATGACCGCGCCCTCATAGGCGTTGAGCGCGTGGATAAGCGCCTCGCGGCTGTCCACGTCCAGATGGTTTGTCGGTTCGTCGAGGATCAGCAGATGCGGTCCATGGAAGGCGGCGAGCGCGAACAGCAGCCGCGCCTTTTCGCCGCCCGACAGGTTCGAGGCGGTGGTGTCCGCGGTGTCGGCGCCGAAGCCCACATGCCCGAGCTTCGCGCGCTTCTGCGCCTCGGTGGCCTCGGGCATCAATGCCGCGATGTGATCGTAGGGCGTCATGCCCCCGGCCAATTCGTCGAGCTGATGCTGCGCGAAATAGCCGAACATCACTTTCTTGGAGCAGCGCCTGTGGCCCGACATCGGCTCCAGCCGCCCACAAAGCAGCTTTGCGAAAGTGCTCTTGCCGTTGCCGTTGGCGCCAAGCAGGCCGATGCGGTCGTCCACGTCCAGGCGCAGGCTGAGGTCGCGCAGCACCGGCCGGTCGGCCTCGTAGCCGGCGCTGGCGTTCTCCAGCCGCATCAGCGGATTTCCCATCCGCTTCTGCGGATCGGGAAAAACGAAAGGCGGCACGCGCCCCTCGATCTCCGACGCGATCGGCTGCAACTTTTCCAGCACCTTGACCCGCGACTGCGCCTGGCGCGCCTTGCTGGCATTGGCGCGGAACCGTTCGACGAAAGCCTCAAGCCGCCGCCTCTCATCGTCCTGTCGCTTCTTCAGCTTCAGTTGCAACCGCTGTTTTTCCCGCCGCGTCTCCTCGAACTGGTCATAGCCGCCGCCATAGAGCGTCAGCTTGCCGCCGGTCAGATGCAGGATGCTGCCAACCGCCTTGTTCAGCAGGTCGCGGTCGTGGCTGACGATGAGCACGGTGTTGGGATAGTTCTTCAGGAAGTTCTCCAGCCACAGCGCGCCTTCCAGGTCGAGATAGTTGGACGGCTCGTCGAGCAGCAGGATCTCGGGCGCGGCGAACAGCGCCGCGGCGAGCGCGACCCGCATTCGCCACCCGCCCGACAGCTCCGAGCAGGGCTCTCCCTGCTGGTCTTCCGACAGGCCAAGGCCGGACAGGATCGACGCCGCCCGCGCCGGAGCCGAATGCGCGCCGATGTCGCCGAGCCGGGTATGAATCTCGGCGATGCGCTCGGGGTTTTTCGCCGTCTCCGCTTCCGCCATGAGCTGGCTGCGCTCGGTGTCCGCCGCCAGCGCGACCTCGAGGGGGGACGCCGATTCGCCCGGCGCTTCCTGCGACACGATGCCTATGCGCGCGTTCTTGGGCGTGCGGATGCTGCCGCCATCGGGGGGAATCTCGCCGGCGATCAGGCGCAGCAGCGTCGTCTTGCCCGCGCCGTTGCGTCCGACGATGCCAACCTTGTGTCCGCCCGGGATGCCCGCCGTCGCTTGGTCGAGGATCAGCCGGCCCTCGATTCGGTATGTCAGGTCGTTGATGTGCAGCATGTCTCTGGGGCGGCGCTCAGATTTCGATGCCGAACTTCTTGAGCACCACGAGCATCACGAAATAGGCGGCCACGGTTACGGCGATGGAAAGGCTCATGGCGAGCGGGAAGCCCACGCCGCGATGAAGCAGAACTGGCAGGGCAATGAACAGCGCCAGCGATGGCAGCACCAGCCAGAAGATGCCGGTGGCCAGGGACGCGACCTTGTCCACGTCGCGCGTGTCGGCGTAGAGCCAGATCATCGCCAGCACCGAGACGAGCGGTATGGAGGCGAGCACCGCTCCCATCAGCGCGTTGCGCTTGGATACTTCGGATATTGCGACCACCAGGACGCTGGTGATCGCCAGCTTGACCAGATATTGCACCATGGCTGTAGCGATGTTTCCTGCTGCTGTCGGCGGCTCATAGCATGGGCGGGGAGGGGCCGGAAGCCGCAGCCGCGCCTGCTTGCGGGGGGCGGACGGGCCTTATATAAGCGCCCCGACCCAACTGGACATATGAAATCCCGGAGCCCGCCACATGGCCATCGAGCAGACCTTTTCCATCATCAAGCCGGACGCGACCGCGCGCAACCTGACCGGCAAGATCATCGCCAAGCTGGAGGGCGCGGGTCTGCGCGTTGTGGCGCAGAAGCGGGTGCGCTGGAAGAAGAAGGACGCCCAGGAGTTCTACAAGGTCCACAAGGCGCGGCCCTTCTATAAGGATCTGGTGGCTTTCATGACCTCAGGACCGATCGTCCTGCAGGTGCTGGAGGGGCAGAACGCGGTGGCAAAAAACCGGGAAATCATGGGCGCTACAAATCCGAAGGAAGCCGCTCCCGGCACCATTCGCGCCGAATTCGCCGAGAATATCGAGCGCAACTCGGTCCATGGCTCCGACAGCCCGGAAAACGCGAAAAAGGAGATCAGGCTCTGCTTCAAGAAGAGCGAGATCGTCGGCTGAACGCCAAGGCGCCGCGAGACGCACGCGCCCGAATGCCGCTATTCTGCGGGACCTGATCCAGGGGTTCCTCATGGACGCGCGCATCGCCATCGGCCATTCCGTCTGCCCGCACGACTGCCCTTCCACCTGTGCGCTGGACGTGGAGCTGCTGTCCGATACGCGCATCGGCCGCGTACGGGGAGCCAGGGACAACAGCTACACCGCGGGCGTCATCTGCGCCAAGGTCGCCCGTTATGCGGAGCGCATCCATCATCCCGACCGGCTGCTGAAGCCGCTGCGCCGCAAGGGCCCCAAGGGTTCGGGCGAGTTCGAGCCGGTGAGTTGGGACGACGCTCTCGACATCACCGCCGAGGCCATGCTCCGCGCCGAGGAGCGATACGGCTCCGAGGCGGTCTGGCCCTATTTCTATGCCGGCACCATGGGACTGGTCATGCGCGACGGCATCAACCGCCTGCGCCACGCCAAGCGCTATTCGGGCCTGTTCAACACCATCTGCGTGACTCTCGCCCAGGCCGGCATCGTCGCGGGCACGGGCAAGCTGATGGGTCCCGATCCCCGCGAGATGGCGAAGTCCGACCTCGTGGTCATCTGGGGAACAAATCCGGTGAACACCCAGGTCAACGTCATGACCCATGCGACCCGGGCCCGCAAGGAGCGCGGGGCGAAAATCGCCGCCGTCGATGTCTATGCGAATGGCACCATCGCGCAGGCTGACATCCCGCTCATCATCAGGCCCGGCACCGACGGCGCGCTGGCCTGCGCCCTCATGCATGTGCTGTTCCGCGACGGCTACGCCAACCGCGACTATCTCGCCCGCTTCGCCGACTGCCCGGATGAATTCGAGGCGCATCTCAAGCCGCGCACGCCCGACTGGGCATCGGCGCTCACCGGACTGCCCGTCGCGGAGATCGAATCCTTTGCACGGCTGATCGGACAGACGCCACGTACCTACATCCGGGCGGGATATGGCTTCACGCGCTCACGCAACGGCGCAGTCAACATGCACGCGGTCGCGTCGATCCCCGCGGTGACGGGAGCCTGGGCCCATGAGGGCGGCGGCGCCTTCTTCTCGAACAACATGATCTATCACTGGGACAAGACCATGATCGAGGGGCTGGATGTGGTCGATCCCTCGATCCGCCGTCTCGACCAGTCGCGCATCGGCCCGGTGCTGACCGGCGATCCCGCGGATATCGGCAAGGGGCCGCCCGTCGCCGCACTATTCATCCAGAACATGAACCCGGTGGCGGTCGCGCCGGAGCAGCGCAAGGTGAAAGCCGGCTTCGCCCGCGATGACCTGTTCGTCTGCCTGCACGAGCAGTTCATGACCGATACGGCCCGCTGGGCCGACGTGATCCTGCCCGCCACCATGTTCCTGGAGCATGACGACGTCTATCAGGGCGGGGGACACCAGCACATCCTGCTCGGACCGAAACTGGTGGAGGCGCCCGGCGAGTGCCGCTCCAACCACGAGGTGCTGTGCCAACTGGCGAAGCGCGTCGGCGCGAAGCATCCCGGCTTCGAGATGACCGCGCGCGAACTGATCGACTGGACGCTGCAAAAGTCGGGCTGGGGCACGTTTTCGGAACTGGAAGCCTCCAAGTGGATCGACTGCCAGCCTGACTTCGACACGTCGCATTACATGAAGGGTTTCGCCTGGCCCGGCGGCAAGTACCGTTTCCGACCGCAATGGCCCACCGTGCCGATCCTCAATATGGGTCCGCTCGGACCGATAGAGCGGATGCCCGCATTCCCGGATCACTGGGCGGTGACGGAAGAAGCGGACGAGACCCATCCATTCCGCCTCGTCACCGCGCCGTCGCGCTCCTACCTCAATACCTCCTTCACCGAGACGGCCACGTCGCAGAAGCGCGAAGGGCGGCCCAAGGCGCTCATACATCCCGATGACCTCAAGGCGCTGGGCATCCGCGACGGCGCCCGCATCGTCATGGGCAACGAGCGCGGCGAGATCCGTCTCCACGCCAAGGCATTTGAAGGCTTGCGCCGGGGCGTGGTTATCGTCGAGGCGATCCCGGCGAAC
>JAYZVT010000014.1:0-2901 GCA_036155355.1 Pseudomonadota bacterium | reverse complement strand
GAGCATGACGTAAACCTTGCCGGTGTGCGCGTTGGCCTCCACGTCCTCGGGACGGTCCATGGCCGTGGCACGGAGCAGGTCGGCGGCGCGGCGTGCCTCGATGAGGACGTCGGCCTGGCTGTGGAATCCATTCTCGACTGTGAGCGGCCCCTGGCCATGTATGAGAGGCAGCCAGCGTCCCTTGCCGTCATCCTCGTAGCGGGCGACGGAGAGTGTGCCGGCGTCGAGCAGATTACGGTTGGCGGCAGGGTCGGCGGTGTTCACCTTGCCGTCGGTAACGAACCTGTAGACATATTCGTATCGTTCGTCGTCTCCCTGATAGACGACAAACCGGCCATCGCCATTGACGACGTTGCCCGCGCCCTCGTGCTTGAAGCGGCCGAGCGCGGTGCGCTTCTTGGGAACCGAGCCGGGATCGCGCGGATCGATCTCCACCACCCAGCCGAAGCGGTTGGCCTCGTTGGGCTCGCTGTCGATGGCGAAGCGCGCATATTCCTTGCCCCAGCTCTGCCAGTTCCCCGGTACGCCGTAGCGCTGGAAATTCGCGTGTTCGGGGTGATTGTCCCGGAGCTCGCCCCAGAAATAGCCGTGGAAATTCTCCTCGCAGGAGAGCCACGTGCCCCAGGGGGTAATGCCGCCGGCGCAATTGTTGATCATGCCCAGCACCTCGCGGCCTTTCGGGTCGGCGGAGGTCTTCAGGCGCTCATGGCCGGCGGCAGGACCGTTGATCTGCATGGGCGTGAGCGCGGTGATGCGGCGGTTGAACCTGGAGTCCCGCACCACGCTCCATTTGCCGCCGGAGCGGGCGATCTCGATGACGCTGCCGCCATGGGCGGCCATCTCGATGTCCACCAGTTCGCGGGTCATGCGGGCGAAGGCGGCCTCTTTCGTGTGCTGGACGCCGACGCCCGGGAACATCAGTTCCTCGTTGGTGTATTCGTGATTTACGACGAGCAGGCCACGGTCGGATGAGCCGTCGAGCGGCACGAAGCCGATGAAGTCGTTGTTGTAGCCGAACTGGCGGGACTGGCTTTCAGCACTCTGGGCGCTTGCGTCGAGCGGCGGTGCATCGGCAAGGATGGGGTCGCCCCAGCGGATCAGGATATCGGCGTCGTAGCCGTCGGCCACGTGATGGCTTTCGTCGGACCCGGCGGCGAGTTCGGGAAAATCGAAACGCGTCATCATCGGATTGCCCGGCTTCTCGGCGGCCGCGGCGAGCGCAAGCGGGCTGACGGTGGCCGCAATGGCGCCCACGGCAAGGGCACCCTTCAGCACGTCGCGGCGGCCATAGCGGCGTGCGATGACGTCGCCCATGGTGGCGTTGCCGCTGGTGTTTCGGCCTTTATCTTCCGACGCTTCCGCGGCAAGGACACGCGCGGTGAACCTGATGGTCATGGGTGACAGCCCGGATTGTGTGCGACCCTGACGCTTTATCACGAAGCGGTGACGGACGCATGGCGGAGATGCCGCCATGTTGCCGGGGGCTGTGTACTATGGCTAACCTCCGCGCGGCATAGGGATTGCGGGAGAGGATTATGGCGGAGAAGACACCGGTCTGCGACTTCGGCTGGAAGGCAAAGGAATTCAGGCTCCCGGCCACGGACGGCAAAGTCTATACGCTGGCCGATTTCCGCGGACCGAAGGGCACGCTGGTGATGTTCATCTGCAATCACTGTCCCTACGTGAAGGCGATCATCGACAGGCTGGTGCGGGACGTGAAGGCGCTGCAGGGGCTGGGTATCGGCGCGGCGGCGATCTGCTCCAACGACGCCACGCAGTATCCCGACGACTCCTTTGAGCACATGAAAGCCTTTGTCAGGACACATGGCTTCACCTTTCCCTATCTCCATGACGAGAGCCAGCAGGTGGCGCGCAACTGGGACGCGGCCTGCACGCCCGACTTCTTCGGCTTCGACGCGGGACTGGGCCTGCAATACCGCGGACGTCTCGACGCCAGCGGCCGCGATCCGGGGCCGTCGGATGCCAGGAGGGAACTTTTTGACGCGATGAAGCGGGTGGCAGAGACCGGGAAGGGTCCGCGCGACCAGATTCCGTCCATGGGCTGTTCCATCAAGTGGAAGGCCGCCTGAAGGCCTGCGAGTTTACGCTCTGCTAACCCTGCCGTTTTCCCTTTTTTTTACAGCCCCCTGATATCCTTGCCGCGATTGGGGGATGGGTCATGGTTATTGTCGTGCGTTATGCGTGCCTTCTGGCGGTGGGGATCGCCGCCATTTTCGCATTCGTCAGCGCCGCTGCCGTCACAGGACAGATGCTGCTGGCAGGTGCGGGGTCGTCGGTCCAGAATCCGGGCGAGATGAGCCTGTGGGTGATGGTCTGCATGGGCGGGCTCGGCCTGCTTTCGCTGGCCCGCTACACCTTCGTGCGGTTGCCGACGATGGCACGCGACTGGTATCGGGAGAACAGGGAACAGTTGGCGACGATCGTCGTGCTCGGCGGCGTGTTCCTCGCATTCGTAATGCTTTGAGGCCCGGGTACGGGCACTGGAGAATTGCCGGGGAAGCCCGGTCGGGCGGCAGGGCCGGGGGGCAGGCCGCCGGAACGGGAGGGAAGCGGGCAACCGCTCCCATCGGGGGACTTGGCAATCAAAGGGGGCGGCTCCGCGAGGAACCGCCCCCATTTCGTTTGCGATAGCCGGTCAGGCGATCACGAGCTGTAGTACATATCGAACTCGACCGGGTGCGGGGTCATTTCGAAGCGCTCCACCTCTTCCATCTTCAGGTCGAGATAGCCGTCGATCTGGTCGTCGGTGAAGACACCGCCCTTTTTCAGGTAGTCGCGGTCCGCATCCAGGCTCTGGCAGGCTTCGCGCAGCGAGCCGCACACCGTCGGGATGCCTTCCAGCTCCTCCGGCGGCAGGTCGTAGAGGTTCTTGTCCATCGG
>JAYZVT010000013.1:0-7201 GCA_036155355.1 Pseudomonadota bacterium | reverse complement strand
GCCACGCTTGGACTGGCGCTGAAACAGGATGCCTTCGCCGGCGTCATTGCCTGGACCGCGAACCCGCTCATGAAGGGCGTCGAGGCGCTGTTGGTGGCGGCGCTGGCCGTACATTTCGCTGGCGGTGTCCGGCTGCTCGCCATCGAATTTTTCGGTCTGTCGCGGTCGCAAGGCCTGTGGATCGCCTCAGCTTTCGCGGCCGGCGTCGGCGGCGGACTGATATTCCTCCTGGCCGCATCGCAGTGAAGCCATGGATACGCTGAGGACCGACATACTGATTATCGGCTCGGGCGGCGCGGGTCTGTTCGCGGCGCTGCACGCCCTGAAAGCCGATCCCTCGCTCGATGTGACCATCGCTGTGAAGGGTCTCGTGGGTAAGTCAGGCTGCACACGCATGGTGCAGGGCGGATACAACGTCGCCGTCGCCAAGGGCGATTCCATCGAGCGGCACTTCATGGACACCATCGTCGGCGGCAAGTGGCTGCCGCACCAGGAGCTGGCATGGGCGCTGGTCAATGGCGCGGTGAAGCGAATCCACCAGCTTGAAAACGAATATGGCTGCTACTTCGACCGCAACCCGGATGGCACGTTGCACCAGAAGGCCTTCGCCGGACAAAGCTTCGACCGCACCGTGCACAAGGGCGACCTGACCGGCATCGAAATCATCAACCGGCTGGCGGAGCAGGTCTGGGCGCGCAATGTACGCAGGCTGGAAGAACACCGCGCCATTGCTCTGGTCCCGGCGCGCGATGGCTCGGGCATCTCTGGCGTGCTGATGATCGACATGCGCTCGGGCGATTTCCGCTTCGTGCAGGCGAAGACGGTCCTTCTTGGAGCGGGCGGCGGACCGACCATGTACCGCTACCATACGCCATCGGGAGACAAGACATGCGACGGCATGGCCATGGGCCTGCGTGCTGGTCTGACGCTGCGCGACATGGAGATGGTGCAGTTTCATCCGACCGGCATCCTCGCTGGCAACGACACTCGTATGACGGGGACGATCCTCGAAGAGGGCCTGCGCGGTGCGGGCGGCTATCTGCTGAACGGCGCGGGCGAGCGCTTCATGTTCAACTATCATGAGCATGGGGAGAGGGCGACGCGGGATATCGTGTCGCGCGCAATGTATGAGGAAGTGCGCGAAGGCCGCGGTACGCCCGGCGGGGGCATCTATATCCGCATGGCGCATCTGGGGCCGGAGAAAGTGGCAAGACAGTTCAAGGGCATGGTCAAGCGCTGCGCTGATTGCGGCTTCGACCTGGCTGGCGGAGACGTGGAAGTGTTGCCCACGGCCCACTACATGATGGGCGGCGTTGCCTTCGCACCTGACTGCAGCACAGCCTTCGAGGGACTGTTCGTGGCCGGGGAAGACTCCGGCGGCGTGCATGGCGCCAATCGGCTCGGCGGCAACGGTGTTGCCAACTCCACAGTGTTCGGCGGAGTGGCGGGCGAATCCATGGCGGATGCGGTGAAGAGCGGCGCATCGTGGCGCGACGCCGACGTGACGGTAATCGAGCAGGGCATTGCTGCCGCGCTCAAGCCTTTCGCCGGCAAGCCCGGCAACATCAACCGCCTGCGCGAACGTCTGCTCGACCTGATGTGGGACAAGGTAGGAATCATACGCGACCGCTCCGCGCTCGAAGAGGCCATTACTGAACTCGACGACATGGCAGCGCAACATGCGGCGACGGGGTTGCCTGACACGACGCGGGCATTCAACCTGACTTGGCACGACTGGCTAAACCTGGAGAGCCAGATCCTGGTGTCGCGGACAATCGCCCGCTCGGCGCTGGAGCGGAAGGATTCGCGTGGCGCGCACTACCGGTCTGACTTTCCCGAAACGGGAGAACTCAAGACCACCCGCTTCACCACCATCCGGCTGAAGGCGGACGGAATACTGGAGACCGGCTCCGAGCCTGTGAAATTCACCATCGTCAAGCCGGGCCAGTCACTGATCGAAGACGAGGCCGGCGCGCCGCCCACGGCAGCGCCGCCGCCGCAGGCCGCCGAGTGAGCCTGAAGGAGATTGACATGATCAAGGCCGATGCCATTGAAGCAGCCGCCCATGAAGTGATGAGCCGGGCGGCGATCGATATCCCAGAGGACTACAAGAACGGTATCAGGGGGATGATCGACAAGGAGAAGGGCGACCTCTCGGCATTCGTGCTGGAAGCCATGCTGGAGAACTGGGAAGCGGCCAGCGAGGACCGCCGACCGATGTGCGCCGATACCGGAGTGCCGCGATACTACGTAAAGGCCGGAAACGAGGCACGGCTGCAAGGCGGCTTCGTCGAACTGGAGCACAGGTTGCGCCGCGCCACGGCAAGGGCCACACATGACGTGCCGCTCAGGCCCAACCGCGTGCATCCGCTGTCGCGCCAGGACAACAACAACAATGTGGGAATGAACGCGCCGGAGATCGAATACTCCTTCGAGCCGGACGCGGACTGGCTGGAAATCACGACGGTTCACAAGGGCGGACTGTTCGGCACGGATTACAGGATGCTGTTCCCTGGCGATGGCATCGACGGGATCAAGCGCTTCTTCCTCGACGTGCTGCTCGCCTTCGGCAAGCGCGGCCTTGCCTGCCAGCCGGCCATCGTCGGCATCGGGCTGGGTGGTTCCAAGGATACCTGCATGGTGCTTGGCAAACAGGCGGCGTGCCTGCGCACGGTCGGTTCGCGCCATCCCGATCCTGAAGTGGCGAAGCTGGAGCTGGAGCTGAAAGATCTGGGCAACAGGACTGGTCTGGGCGCCATGGGCTTCAACGGTACGTCGACAGTCGTCGATTGCCACATCGAGGTCGGCTACACCCATACGGGCGGCATGCCCATGTCAGTGCACTGCTTCTGCCTGAGCTCACGGCGCGCAACCGCGCGGCTTTTCGCTGACGGGCGCGTCGAATACCGGACCGACCCCAAGTGGTTCACGCCCTATATGCGCCGCAACAGCATCGGCTGGGACGTCGCGGCGGCGATGGCCGGCGCGGCGGAATAGGAGGCGCAGATGGGAGAACGCGCGAAGAAGTTGAAGCAGGTGAACCTGAAAACACCCGTTTCACAGGACGACCTTGAAAAGCTCGAGATCGGCTCGGTGGCTTTCCTCAGCGGCCTCATCTACACGGCACGCGAGGGCGTCTATGAAAAGATCCTCACCGGGGGCGAGAAGCCGCCTGTCGATTTCACCGGCTTGACCAATGTGAATTTTCATTGCGCCCCGGCGGCGTCAAAGAACGACGACGGCAGCTACAATGTGGGCGCGGTCACGGCGACCGCGAGCTTTCGATTTGCCAAATACCTGAAGCGATGGTTCGCGGAGACGGGCACGCGCGTCATCATCGGCAAGGGCGGGATGAATCAGGGACACTACAACGACCTGTTCGTCCCCGCTGGCGCCGTTTACCTCACCACGGTTGGCTATGGCACGGGCGCGCTGCTGGGGCGCGGGATCAAGGGGGTCGAAGCAGTCAACTGGCTCGACGAGCTGGGAATCGCGCAGGCCATGTGGATCCTCCGGGTTGAGAATTTCGGCCCGCTGCTGGTGGAAAGTGACATCAAGGGCAACAGCCTGTTCGAGCGCAACAACGCTGAAGTGAACAAGCGCGTCGAAGGACTTTACGAGGGTCTTAGGCCACCGGCGCTGAGCCGGTATGGTGAGACCGACAGGAAGACGGATGAGCTTATCTGATTGGGAGCTCACAGTGGAAAACGAGCATCAGTAAAAGGGGAGACCATGTCCATACCGCATTTTCTCGTTCATTCGCCCAAGGACAATGTTGGCGTCGTCGTCGTCGAGGGACTGAAGGCCGGCACGAAGATGCTCGGCGTCATCACCGAAAGCGACACCACCATAAATGTGGATGCCAAGAACGACATCCCAATCGGCCACAAGGTGGCGCTTAAGGACCTGAAGAAGGGCGATACCATCATCAAGTATGGCGAAGACATCGGCAAGATGGTGGGCGATGCCGCGAAGGGCGGCCATGTCCATGTCCACAATCTCAAGACCAAGCGCTGGTAGATCACGGCGGAGACGTCACATGCGCAACATCGTTGCATTTCTGGCTGGCCTGATCCTCTGCGTCACGGTAGCGGAAGCGAACGAGATCATCGGCGCCAAGGACGGAAAGGACATCGTCACAGTGCGGGTGACCCAAGCCGAGGGATCCAAGCAGCAGTTGCCGATCTTTCCCGGCATATCGGGCAACACCGCCGGGTCCAAGCACCTGACGCTGCTGAAGGTGGTCATACCGCCCGGCGCGTCGGCGCAGGCGCATGTGCACAAGGGCTACGAGAGCGCGGTCTACCTGCTGCAGGGCGAAGTGGAGACCCGCTACGGCGACAAGCTGGAGAAGAGTGTGGTCAACAAGGCGGGAGATTTCATCTTCATCCCCGCCGACGTGCCGCATCAACCGGTCAACCTGTCAAAGACGGAAGCGGCAATCGCCATCGTCGCACGCAACGACCCAAACGAACAGGAACACGTCGTCATCTACAAGAGTGGCGAAGGCAAGTAGACGCGCCGCCTTGAAGCGGCACAGCAAGAATCTCAGGGAGTATCGACATGGCTAAGAAGAACGGCAAGAGTAACAACACTTTCATGGGCTACCGGCGCGAGAACGGCCGCGTCGGCGTGCGCAATCACGTCGTCATCCTGCCCGTGGACGACATTTCCAACGCCGCCTGCGAGGCGGTGGCCAACAATATCAAGGGGACGATGGCGCTGCCGCATTCCTATGGCCGACTGCAATTCGGCGAGGATCTGGAGCTGCATTTCCGCACCATGATCGGCACCGGCGCAAATCCGAATGTCGCGGCATGTATCGTCATCGGCATCGAGCCGCAATGGACCAAGCGCATCGTCGAAGGCATCGCCAAGACCGGCAAGCCGGTCGAGGGATTCTGGATCGAGCAGCATGGCGACATCAACACGATTGCCATGGCGTCGCGCAAGGCGAAGGAGTTCGTGCATTGGGCCACAGAGCTGCAGCGCGAGGAGTGCGACATGTCGGAGCTATGGGTCTCGACCAAATGCGGCGAGTCCGACACCACAACCGGGCTCGGCTCCTGCCCGACCGTCGGCAACATGTATGACAAGCTGGTTCCCAAGGGCATTTACGGCGTGTTCGGCGAGACCTCGGAGATCACCGGTGCGGAGCATATCTGCGAGAAGCGTGCGGCCAACAAGGACGCGGCCAAGAAGTTTATGAAGACCTTTCAGGCCTATCAGGACGATGTGATCGAGGCGCACAAGGTGGACGATCTATCCGACTCCCAGCCGACGAAAGGCAATATCGAGGGTGGTTTGTCCACGATCGAGGAAAAGGCGCTGGGCAACCTGGAGAAGATCGGGCGCAAGTGCACCTATATTGATGTGCTTGAGCCGGCAGAGGCGCCGGCGAAGGGTCCGGGCCTGTATTTCATGGACACGTCTTCGGCTGCTGCCGAATGTGTGACGCTCATGGCGGCCGCGGGCTATGTGGTGCATACCTTCCCGACCGGTCAGGGCAACGTGGTCGGCAATCCCATCGTGCCGGTGATAAAGATTTCCGCCAACCCGCGCACGCTGCGGACGATGTCGGAGCATATCGATGTGGACGTGACCGGCATTCTCAAGCGGGAGCAAACGCTCGACCAGGCGGGCGATGCGCTGATCGAAATGATCCGGCGCACGGCGAACGGGCGCAACACCGCCGCCGAGGCGCTCGGCCACAAGGAATTCGTCATGACGAAGCTGTACCGGAGCGCGTAGGGGCCGCCGCCGGGAAGCCCGCGTCAATGAGGATAGTCAAGGTCAGGCACGCGTCTGCTCCGCTTGCGTCGGAGATGGCGAACGCCTTCATCAATTTCCGCACCATGACCACGAATGTCGTCGCGGTGGAGACGGATGCCGTACGCGACGGCGCGAAAGTCATCGGTTATGGTTTTTCCTCGAACGGGCGTTACGCGCAGCCGGGGCTGCTCGCTTCGCGCTTCCTGCCTAGGCTTTTCGAGGCGGACCCCGCAGGCCTGCGCGATGACACGGGCGAAAATATCTCGCCGCAGGCAGTCTGGCGCACCGTCATGTCGAACGAGAAGCCGGGCGGGCATGGAGAGCGTTCCTATTGCATCGGAGCGCTCGACATGGCGGTGTGGGATGCCCACGCCAAGATCGCCGGAAAGCCGCTTTGGAATATCCTCTCTGAGAAGTACAACGGTGGCAAATACGACGAGAAGGTACTGGTCTATCCGGGCGGTGGCTACTATCGGTCCGGCAAGGACATCGAGCAGCTCACGCAGGAAATGCAGGGCTATCGCGAGCAGGGCTACCGCATCTGCAAGATGAAGGTGGGGGCGGTGCCACTGAAGGACGACATGAAGCGCGTGGAGGCTGCTGCGAAGGCGCTTGGCTCCGGCGAGAACCTTGCAGTTGATGTCAACGGCCGCTTCACGTTGGAGGAGGCGATCGCTTTCGGCAATGCGGTCGAACCGCTGCGCCTCGCCTGGTATGAAGAGCCGGGCGACCCGCTCGACTACCATCTCAACGCCCGGCTTATCGAGGCCTATCCACATGCCATTGCCACGGGGGAAAACCTCTTCTCCCACCAAGACATGAACAACCTGCTGCGTTTCGGGGGCATGCGTCCGAATGTGGACTGGGCGCAGCCCGACCCCTCGCTGTGCTACGGCCTGACTGAATGCCTAGTCATGCTGGACGAAGCCGAGAAGCTAGGCTGGTCGCGCAGGCGTTTCCTGCCCCATGGCGGGCATCAACTTGGACTGAATATGGCCGCCGGCCTGCAGCTCGGCGGGTCGGAATCCTACCCCGGCGTATTTGCGCCCTATGGCGGCTTCGCCGAAAATATGCCGATCCGTGATGGCTATGCGACGCTGCCAAAGGACCAGCCGGGAATTGGAATGGAGCTGAAGCCGAAACTGATGGACGAAATGCGCAAACAACTGGAGCTGGCGTAACCGATGCCCGATATCGTCATCACCGAATTCATGGACGAAGGCCCGACAAAGAAACTAACGGCCAAATACGACGTGCATTGGGACAAGGATCTTTGGGACAAGCCGGAAAAGATCAAGCCGCTGCTGAAGAACGCGCGGGCGCTGATCGTTCGGAATCGCACGCAGGTTACGGGCGATCTGCTGGATGCGGGACCCGGACTGAAGGTCGTTGGCCGCCTCGGCGTCGGCCTCGATAACATCGACCTGGA
>JAYZVT010000012.1:0-3800 GCA_036155355.1 Pseudomonadota bacterium | reverse complement strand
CGGCGCAATCCTCGCAGGATTGTTCGGCCGCCTCATGGGTCCGCGGCCCAGCGAAACCATCACAACAAGCTTCGTTCTGATCTGTGCCGTCCTGTCATGGATTTCCCTCTATCAGGTCGGCCTGGGCGACCAGACCGCCCGTGTCGAAGTCCTGCCCTGGATCACGTCAGGCGAACTGTCCGTATCCTGGGCCCTGCGCATCGACACATTGACCGCTGTAATGCTGGTGGTGGTGAATACCGTATCCGGCCTCGTGCATCTCTACTCGATCGGCTACATGCACGACGATCCGCACCGGCCCCGCTTCTTCGCCTATCTGTCGCTGTTCACCTTCGCCATGCTGGCCCTCATCACGTCCGATAACCTGCTTCAGCTGTTCTTCGGATGGGAGGGCGTGGGCCTGGCCTCATACCTTCTGATCGGCTTTTGGTATCACAAGCCCGAGGCCAATGCCGCCGCCATAAAGGCCTTCGTCGTCAACCGGGTCGGCGACTTCGGCTTTGCACTCGGCATATTCGGCGTCTTCTATATCTTCGGCAGCATCGACTTTGATGCCGTCTTTGCCGCCGCGCCGGATCAGGTGGGCAAGACATTCATGTTCCTGGGCTGGCAGGTGGACGTGTTGGCCACGCTCTGCCTGCTGCTGTTCATGGGCGCCATGGGCAAGTCGGCCCAGTTTTTGCTGCACACCTGGTTGCCGGACGCCATGGAGGGTCCCACGCCTGTCTCCGCCCTGATCCATGCCGCGACCATGGTGACGGCCGGGGTATTCATGGTCGCGCGGCTGTCACCGCTGTTCGAGCTATCGCCCTTCGCGCTCGGCGCTGTGACCGTTGTCGGAGCAACCACTGCTTTCTTCGCCGCCACCATCGGCCTGGTCCAGAACGACATCAAGCGCGTCGTCGCCTATTCCACCTGCTCGCAACTCGGCTACATGTTCGTGGCGCTCGGCGTCGGCGCCTATGGTGCGGGCATCTTCCATCTCTTCACCCATGCGTTCTTCAAGGCCCTGCTGTTCCTAGGTTCCGGCTCCGTCATCCATGCCCTCGGCAACGAGCAAGACCTGCGCAAAATGGGCGGCATCTACAAGATGGTCCCCTATACCTGGGTCGTCATGGTGATCGGCACCCTGGCGCTCACCGGTTTCCCGCTCACCGCCGGCTTTTTCTCCAAGGATGCCATCATCGAGTCCGCTTATGCCGCGCACAGCGCCGTCGGTACATATGCCTTCTGGCTGACAGTCGCTGCGGCCATGCTCACTTCTTTCTATTCGTGGCGGCTCATATTCCTCGCCTTTCACGGCCGCTCGCGCGTCGATCCCGAGGTGCTAAACCACGTGCACGAGTCGCCGCCGGTGATGATGGTACCGCTCGTCCTCCTGGCCATCGGCTCCCTGTTCGCAGGCTTCCTGTTCGCCGGACTGTTCATCGGCGAGGGCAGGGGGGAATTCTGGGGTCAGGCCCTGTTCACCCTGCCGAGCAACCATATCCTCGAGAAAATCCATCACGTGCCGCTTTGGGTCAAGGCCGCGCCATTCGTGATGATGCTGTCGGGATTTGGGCTTGCGGTTCTCTTTTATCTGGCCGTGCCGCAGATACCGGTCAATCTCGCCGATGCCTTCCGTGGCCTTTACCTGTTCCTGCTGAACAAGTGGTACTTCGACGAATTGTACGACGCCATCTTCGTGCGCCCGGCCAAGTCGCTCGCCCGCTTCCTCTGGAAGAAAGGTGACGGCGCTGTGATTGATGGTCTTGGACCGGACGGGATCGCGGCAAGGGTGCTCGACGCCACGCGGGGGCTCGTCCGACTGCAGACCGGCTACGTATATCACTACGCTTTCGCCATGCTCATCGGCGTAGCGCTGCTCGCCACCTGGTTCATGTTCGCAGGGCATGGAGGGGTCAAATGAGCATCGGATGGCCCATTCTCTCCGCCGTCACCTTCCTGCCGCTGCTCGGAGCACTGTTCATCTTCGCCATCCGCGGCAATGACGAGGTTGCACTGCGCAACGCCCGCTACGTCGCGCTTTGGACCACCACCTTCACCTTCCTGCTGTCGCTCGTCATCTGGATCGAGTTCGATCCCACAACTGCCGACTTCCAGTTTGTGGAGAAGAAGGAATGGCTAGGCGGCGCCATAACCTACCAGATGGGCGTGGATGGCATTTCCATGCTCTTCGTCATCCTCACCACTTTCCTCATGCCCCTGTGCATCCTCGCCAGCTGGGATGCCATCCAGGAGCGGGTGAAGGAATACATGATCGCCTTCCTGGTGCTGGAAACGCTGATGATCGGCGTGTTCAGCGCCCTCGACATCATCGTCTTCTACCTCTTCTTTGAGGGCGGCCTTATACCGATGTTCCTGATCATTGGCGTATGGGGAGGAAAGCGGCGCGTCTATGCGAGCTTCAAGTTCTTTCTGTACACGCTTCTGGGTTCTGTACTGATGCTGTTGGCCATCATGGCCATGTACTGGGAGGCCGGCACTACGGATATCCCCGCGCTGCTCAACTATAAGTTCCCGGCCGGCATGCAGGCTTGGCTCTGGTTCGCATTCCTTGCCTCCTTCGCGGTCAAACTGCCCATGTGGCCAGTCCACACCTGGCTTCCCGACGCCCATGTGGAGGCGCCTACAGCCGGATCCGTCATCCTCGCCGGCATCCTGCTGAAGATGGGCGGCTACGGCTTCTTGCGTTTCTCCATCCCCATGTTCCCGCTAGCTTCGGAGCAGTTCGCGCCGCTGATCTTCGTCCTCTCCGTGGTCGCGGTCATCTACACCTCCCTGGTTGCGCTCGCCCAGGAGGACATCAAGAAGCTCATTGCCTACTCTTCCGTCGCGCATATGGGCTTCGTCACCATCGGCCTCTTCAGCTTCAACATCCAGGGCATAGAGGGGGGCATCTTCCAGATGCTTTCTCATGGCATTGTTTCCGCCGCGCTGTTCCTGTGTGTCGGTGTTGTCTATGACCGCATGCACACCCGCGAGATTGCGGCCTATGGCGGACTGGTCAACCGAATGCCGGTCTACGCTTTCTGTTTCATGGTGTTCACCCTCGCCAATGTGGGTCTTCCGGGCACCAGTGGATTTGTCGGGGAGTTCCTGACTCTTCTGGGCGTCTTCCGCGTCAATACATGGGTAGCGTTCTTCGCCACAACCGGCGTAATCCTGTCGGCGGCGTACGCGCTTTGGCTGTATCGCCGCGTCATCTTCGGCGTTCTCGACAAACCGGCTTTGCGTGCCATTGCCGACGTCAACGGAAGGGAAGTCGCCATCCTGCTCCCGCTTGTCGCGCTCACCATACTGTTCGGCGTCTATCCCGCTCCGCTCCTCGATGTCATGGCGGTGTCGGCCAAGAAGCTCGTTACCGACTATCAAGCGGCATTGGCCGCAGCGGAGCAATTCCGCTTTGCGCTCGCACGCTGAGGAGTGCCGGTCATGACCCAGTCAGCAGCTCTAGCCCAGTTCGCGCCTCTCCTGCCGGAAATCACGCTGTCCATCGGCGCCATGCTGATTCTGATGGCGGGCGTGTTCCGCAAGGAGACATCGGGCGATTGGGCTAACTGGTGCGCCATTGGGCTGCTGGCCGTCACTGCTTTCCTAGTCCTGCGCCTTGGCGGCGCCAAATTCGCTTCGTTCGAAGGTGCTTTCATCACTGACGGATTTTCACGCCTGATGAAACTTCTGACGCTCGTCGGCGCCGCGGTGGTGCTGTTCATGTCCGCGGGCTACATGCGCGACGCCAAGCTGATGAAATTCGAATTCCCAGTGCTCGCCTTGCTGGCGACTCTCGGCATGATGAT
>JAYZVT010000011.1:0-4369 GCA_036155355.1 Pseudomonadota bacterium | reverse complement strand
GCGGCCGCCGACGCCGGATCGGCCTGCGCCAGAGGCCGGACAGTCTGGGGATGAGGGGGCGTAGCGGAATGCCGCAACGACTGGCTACATATTTCGGCCGCATGCTGGAAGCGATGCTGCTGACGCTGATGGTGACACTGACCTCCATCGTCATCGTGGCAGTCATCTACCGCAAAGGCCTGAACAACTCGCTGTCCTGGTATGACGAAGTGGCCGAGATCATGCTGATCTGGGTGACCTATTTCGGTTCGGCGTTGGCGGCGCTCAGGCGCAAGCATATCGGCTTCGACGGGTTCCTGCTTTCGCTGCCGCTCGGCGCGCGCGTGATCGCATATGTCATCTCAGAGATCATCGTCATCGGGTTCTTCGTCATTCTTACCTATGGAGGCTGGATCGTATTCAAGGTCGTCCAGGGCGATTCGCTCGTCAGCCTGACATGGGTGCCACAGCAGTTGCCGCAATCCATCATTCCCATCGGCGGTGCCCTTTTTATCATCGCCGAACTGATGAGCGTTCCGCAGGCTTGGAAGTCCGTGCGCGCTGGCGTATCGCTGGAACACGAGGACATCGAGCACGAGATCAAGCTGGCCAAGGAGGCTCTGAAGAAATGATCTTGGCCGTCATGTTCATGGCACTCGTGGCGATGGTGCTCATCAATGTGCCCATCGGCATCGCGCTCGCTATTTCCGCGACCATAGGCATCCTGTCGTCGGACGGCTGGAACGCGATCACGACCATCGGCGTGGACATGTATGGCGGCGCGGGAAATTTCGCTCTGATCGCCATCCCCATGTTCGTTCTGGCCGGTGCGATCATGAACACCACTGGCATTTCGCAGCGGCTGATCTCTTTTGTATCGGCTCTGCTTGGATTCGTCCGCGGCGGTCTGGCAATGGTGAATATCGGCGTGTCCATGTTTTTCGCCGAGATATCCGGGTCGGCTGTAGCCGACGTGGCCGCGCTGGGCTCCATTCTCATTCCCGCCATGAAGAAGAAGGGATACTCGGCGCCATTTTCGGCGGCGGTGACGTCTTCATCCGCGTCGCTTGCCATCATTATCCCGCCGTCGATCCCGATGATCCTCTATGGCGTGATGTCGAACAGCTCCATCGAACAGTTGTTCGTGGCGGGATTCATTCCGGGCCTGCTCGGCGGCCTTGGCCTGATGGGAGTGTCCTACTGGTTCGCTCGTCGCTACAATTTCCCGGTCGAGGAGGCATTCAACCTGAAACGCCTGCGCCGCACGTTCCTTGGCGCGCTTCCGACATTCCTGCTGCCGATCATCATTCTTGGCGGCATTTTCGGCGGCTGGGTGACCGCGACTGAAGCGGCGGGCCTGGCGGTTCTGTCGGCCATCGTCATCGGAGTGATGTATCCGGCCTATGACCGGATCGTCGGCATTACCGACGTGATCCCGCCGATGAATTTCCGCGACCTTCGCAACGCCATGCTCGACGGCGGCATGCAGACGGCGGTGGTGATGATCCTGGTGGCTGCCTCTGTGCTGCTCGGCAATTACCTGACCGTGCGGCAGGTGCCGCAGGAACTGGCGGCCGGGCTGCTGGATTTTACCAGCAACAAATATGTCATCCTGCTGCTGCTCAACATCTTCTTCCTCATCATCGGCTTTTTCATCCATTCAGCCGCCGCCATCATTCTGGTGGTGCCGATCATTATTCCGCTGATCGAGCAGGTGGGCATTAATCCAGTGCATTTCGGCATCGTGGTGACGCTGAACCTGGCGATCGGGCAGCAGACGCCCCCGGTGGCTTCGGTGCTGATTACCGCCTGTTCGATTGCCCGGGCCAATATCTGGGACGTGACCAAGGTGAATATCTACTTCATCGCGGTGCTTTTGACCGTGTTGCTCATGACCACCTATATTCCGGCCATACCCATGTTCCTGGTGGACTACTTCTACGGCGGCAAGTGAGCGTGACGCAGACAGCAGCGGCGGGCGGGGACCTGCTCTTCGCAACGGAAGAGGCGGTGGGGCTGGTCACATTCAACCGGCCGCAAGCGCGCAATGCGCTGACTTTCGAGATGTATGAAGGCCTTGCCACGATCTGCCGCGAGGCAGGCCGTGAGAATGCGCTCCGGGCCCTGATTGTCACGGGTGCGGGTGGCAAGTCCTTCGCGGCGGGAACGGATATTTCGCTGTTCCGCAATTTCGATGGCCGCAAGGACGGTCTGGCCTACGAACAGAAGATGGAAAAGGTGCTGCACGACATCGAGAGCTGCGTGGTGCCGACGATCGCTGCCATATCGGGTGCGTGCACCGGCGGCGGCGCGGCGATTGCGGCAGCCTGCGACGTGCGGTTGGCCACGCGGGACATCAAGTTCGGCGTACCGATTGCGCGCACGCTCGGCAATTGCCTTTCTATTGGTAACCTGCACCGGCTGTCGAGCGCGCTCGGCGCTTCACTCGCTCGGGAAATACTTCTCACGTCGCGTCTGATTGAAGCAGAAGAGGCGGAACGCATCGGACTGGCTTCCGAGTTTTTCGACGATGCCGGGGCGATGATGGCGCGGGCGCGGGAGCTGGCCAGGCAGATGACGGCATTCGCGCCATTGACCATTCGGGCGACCAAGAAAGGCTTCGCGCGCCTGGCGCGGGGAGGCGCGGACGCAAAAGACGACGATCTCATTGCGCTCTGCTATGGCAGCGAGGATTTCCGGGAAGGGTTGGACGCGTTTCTCGCTAAGCGCAAGCCGGAGTGGAAAGGACGCTGACATGAGCAAGGACCGGCGCAAGGGACCCCTCGAGGGAATGCGTGTTCTGGAACTGGCGCATATCATGGCAGGTCCGGTCTGCGGTCTGATGCTTGCAGATTTGGGTGCTGACGTCGTGAAAGTGGAGCGCGCGGGCGGAGGCGATGATTCGCGGCGTTTTCTGCCCCCCGACATCAACGGCGAGGCGGCCTCCTTCCTGATGATGAACCGCAACAAGCGGGGCATCGTCCTCGACCTGAAGCAGAAGGAGGGCCGGGAGGCGCTGCTGCGGCTCATCAAGGACGCGGATGTGCTGATCGAGAACTACCGGCGCGACACGATGTCGAAGCTGGGGCTCGGTTATGACGAGCTGAAGAAGATCAATCCGGGGCTGATCTATTGTGAGATATCGGGCTTCGGACGCAGCGGTCCATATGCTGACCGTGGCGGCTTCGATCTCATCGCCCAAGGGATGGCCGGGATCATGTCGATCACCGGAGAGGGTCCCGGCCGGCCGCCGGTCAAGGTGGGTGCGCCGCTCAGCGACATCACTGCGGGCATTCTCGGGGCGCTTGGATGCGCCTCGGCCTATGCGCACAAGCTGAAAACGGGTGAGGGGCAGCGGGTCGATACGTCCCTGTTCGAGGCGGCCATCGTCCACACCTATTGGCAGACGGCGATCTGCTTCGCCACCGGCGAGTCGCCGGGACCAATGGGCTCGGCCCATCCGCTCAATGCGCCATACCAGGCGGTCGAGACGAAGGACGGCTGGATCAACATCGGCGCGGCCAACCAGAACAACTGGGAACGGCTGCTCAAGGCCATGGGTGCGCCGGAACTGAACGAAGATCCGCGATTCTCGCGTGGCAACGCGCGCATGGCGAACCGCGAGGTCCTCATCGACGTGCTGACAGAACGCTTCCGCACGCGCACGACGGCGGAATGGCTGGAGGCGTTGGAGGAAGTTGGGGTTCCCGCAGGGCCGGTTCTGTCGATCAAGGAAATGACCGAGGACCCGCAGACGATCGCGCGGGAGATGGTGCCGGCGACCGACCATCCCGTCGCGGGCAGGGTGCAGACCATCGGTTTACCCATAAAGCTGTCGGGAACCCCCGGCGGCGTAAAGATGCCCGCGCCGCTTTACGGCCAGCACACCCGCGAGGTGCTCGGCGAGGCCGGTTTCACGGCCGCCCAGATCGAAGGGCTGCTGTCCAGCGGAGCGGCTGTCGCTGCGGACGTTCCAAAGAGCAAGGCCGCCGGCGTCTAGACGACGTCCTGCACCGTTACGACGCGGAAGGTCCGCATGACGTCGTCATGCTCGTGGACGGAGACATATTCGCCCGGCACGAAAGGATGCGCGGCGAAGCGGTAGCCGACTTCGTCGTCGGGAAGATCGTCCGTCAAATCATAGTGGAAGGCCCAGTTGCCGCCGCGGGTGTGCACCAGGTGGCCGTATTCGTCCTCTTCGCCATCCCAGAACCGATGAACGCGGCATTGGTCCCGATGAGTCCGCCACGCTCCCGCGTCGATATGGCCGTCCCTCATTAGCGGGGCGACAATCTCATATCCGTGCCTGGAGCTGCCTTGAGGGAACTCCTTGTCGCGGGCGAGATTGAGGCGGATGAGCTTCAGTGACATGGTGCAGGTTCCTTCGGCT
>JAYZVT010000010.1:0-4504 GCA_036155355.1 Pseudomonadota bacterium | reverse complement strand
ATGGAGACCGGCCTGACCGGCCTCGACGATATTGACCTGGAAGGTCTCGGCCAGGGCGACGACAAGAATGTCGTGCGCGCCGCGCTCGGCAGCGCCACACCGGACCGCATCCTCAAGGTGGCCCAGGCCCTGCGCCTCGGCGTCGATCACGAGCAGGTCTACGCCTCCTGCGCCATCGATCCCTGGTTTATCCGCCAGATCCAGGGGATCGTGGACATGGAGGAGAAAGTCCGCCAGCTCGGCCTGCCCGACACGGCTGGCAGCTTCCGCGCCCTTAAGGCGGCCGGCTTTTCCGACGAGCGGCTGGCGAAACTGGCTGGCGTCACGCCCGCGGAAGTGGCGAAGCGGCGGCGCAAGCTGAATGTCCGGCCCGTTTACAAGCGCATCGACACCTGCGCGGCCGAATTCGCCTCGCCCACCGCCTACATGTACTCGACTTACGAAACTGGCCTCGACGGTTCGCCGTCATGCGAGGCGAGACCCAGCGATGCAAAAAAAGTCGTCATCCTCGGCGGCGGCCCCAACCGCATTGGCCAGGGCATCGAGTTCGACTACTGCTGCTGCCACGCCGCCTTCTCGCTGTCGCAGGCGGGTTTCGAGACCATCATGGTCAACTGCAATCCCGAGACCGTCTCCACGGATTACGACACCTCCGACCGGCTCTATTTCGAGCCGCTCACGGAGGAGGATGTGCTCGAGATCATCCATGCCGAGCAGGCGAATGGAACGCTGCTCGGCGTCATCGTTCAGTTCGGCTGGCAAACGCCGCTTAAGCTGGCGGAAGCGCTCGAACGCGCGAAAGTGCCGATCCTCGGCACCTCGCCCGATGCCATCGACCTTGCCGAGGACCGCGACCGCTTCAAGGCGCTCATCGAGAAGCTTGGCCTGACCCAGCCGCGCAACGGCATCGCGCGTTCCGCCGCTGAGTCCAAGAAGATCGCCGCCGACATCGGCTATCCCGTGGTCATTCGCCCGTCTTATGTGCTCGGCGGCCGCGCCATGGAGATCGTTCACGACGAGGCCCAGCTCGAACGCTACATCTCCCAGGCCGTGACCGTCTCCGGCAAGAGCCCGGTGCTGATCGACAGCTACCTGCGCGACGCCACCGAGGTTGACGTGGATTCCCTGTCCGACCTCGAAGATGTGTTCATCTGCGGCGTGATGGAGCACATCGAGGAGGCAGGCGTGCATTCCGGCGACAGCGCCTGCTCGCTGCCCCCCTACTCCCTCGGCGACGACATCATCCGCGAACTGAAGCGCCAGACGGTCGAACTGGCCAAAGCGCTCAAGGTTGTCGGCCTGATGAATGTGCAGTTCGCCATCAAGGACGGGACGGTCTACGTGCTTGAGGTCAATCCGCGCGCGAGCCGCACCGTGCCCTTCGTCGCCAAGGTGATCGGCGAACCCATCGCCGGCATCGCCTCGCAGGTAATGGCCGGAAAGTCACTGAGATCATTCGGCCTGAAGGAACGCAAGCTGAAGCATATTGCCGTCAAGGAAGCGGTATTCCCCTTCGCCCGCTTCCCCGGCGTCGATCCGGTCCTTGGCCCGGAAATGCGCTCCACCGGCGAGGTCATGGGCATCGACCGCACCTACGCCACCGCCTTCGCCAAGAGTCAGCTTGGCAGCGGCAACCAGCTGCCCACTTCGGGAACCGTCTTCGTGTCGGTCAAGGACGCCGACAAGGAGCGTATCCTTCCGGCCATGCGGACGCTGTCCGGCCTCGGCTTCCGCATCATTGCTACCGGCGGAACCAAGCGCCATCTGGAGGGGAATGGCATCCCCTGCGACAAGGTTAACAAGGTGCTGGAAGGGCGGCCTCACATCGTGGATGCCATGAAAAACCGGGAAGTTGCACTGGTTTTCAACACAACCGAAGGAGCCAAGGCCCTTGCCGATTCCACCTCGATTCGGCGCACTGCCTTGCTCTACCATATCCCTTATTATACAACGCTTGCCGGTGCGATGGCCGTGACGCGGGCAATCGAAGCCGTCAAGGCCGACACACTCGACGTCGCGCCACTCCAGAGCTACGTCAGCCGGTAACCTCGAGTTGCCCTGTCCGGTCCTCCGGACCAAGGGGTGCCTTCGGGGCGGCGAGGCGTTTTGCTGCGTTCCGGCAACGGGACGGAAGAAGGAAGGAAGAAAGGTTCAAGGCATGGTTGAGAAGGTGCCAATGACCGCGGAGGGGCACGCCGCCCTGGAGGCCGAGATCAAGCATCTCAAGACCGTGGAGCGTCCGCGCATAATCCAGGCTATCTCCGAGGCCCGCGCCCATGGCGACCTATCGGAGAACGCCGAGTACCATGCCGCCAAGGAGCAGCAGAGCCTGAACGAGGCCCGCGTCGCCGATCTTGAGGACAAGCTGTCGCGCGCCGATGTCATCGACGTCTCAAAGCTTTCGGGCAAGCAGGTGAAGTTCGGCGCCACCGTCACCCTGCTCGACGAGGACACCGATGAACAGGTCGTTTACCAGATCGTCGGCGAGTTCGAGGCCGACGTGAAGAAGGGCAAGGTGTCCATCACCTCCCCCATCGCCCGCGCGCTCATTGGCAAGTCCGCCAAGGACACCGTGGAGGTTTCCACGCCCGGCGGCGGCAAGAGCTACGAGATACTCAAGATCAAGTTCAAATGAGTTCTGCCAATTCGGGCAGACTGCCGGCGCGGGCGAATAGGCGCCTCGCCGCACGCTCGTGCCGTACCGACGCAGTGGGCCCGTCTTGCGCCGGGCTGGTTCAGAAAAATTTTACGCGCGGGGCGCAAGGTTCGCAGAGACTCCCGTCTCTGGCGCAGCTTTCACATGTCCAATACTCGCGAGTATTTGCAGGAACTGCAGGCACTTGAAGGGGAAACCTCTGGCGAAAAGCGCAGGGAGTTGCTCCATCGCGTCACCGATCTGTTCTTCGCCACGCAGCAAAGTCAGGACGTTCCAGCCACGGCCGTTTTCGGTGACGTTATGGAAAGGGTCGCATACGAGCTGGAAATCGAGGCCCGCACCTTGTTCGCACGACGCATGTCAGTCGCCGAACGCGCCCCGCACGGGCTGATGCTCCGGCTGGCGAAGGACCACATTTCGGTCGCCCGGCCAGTCCTCGAACGCTCCCTGGTGCTGACCGACGATGACTTGATCCACATCGTTCGGCAGGAGTCCCAGGACCACATGCAGGCCATCGCCGCCCGTGCGCGGCTGGCCCGGCCGATCACCACAGCGCTTGTCCAGAAAGGCAACGAGCGGGTTATTTCCCGGGTTACAGCCAATCCGGGCGCGGAATTCAGCCAGGACAGCCTGGCCCAGATAGCAGAGCAGGCGCGGTTCAGCCAGGACATACTGGACGCCCTCGCCAGCCGCCGCGACCTCCCGCCGGATCTCATGGCGGAAGTGAAGCGAAATGTCGCCACCCGCCTGAAAACCGAGTTCAGATCAGGTATGCCGCCCGGAGCTGCCGGACAAGAACTCGACGCACTGATCGAGCAAACTGCCGGAAGTCTCGATCTGTCGAAGCTTCAGGCCGCAGATGCCGAACTGGTCGAGCAGCACAGCCGAAAGCCGCTCAGCGAGCAACACCTGGTCAGGTTGGCGCGGGAGGGCAATCGGGCAGGCGTGGTGCGCTGTCTGGCCCTGATGACAGGTCTTGACGACCCGTCTGTGTCCTTCTGCATGACGCGGGCCGAGATTTCCTCTCTCGGTATCATCTGCAAGGCACAGGGTTTCGCCAATTCCACCTATCTGGCGCTTCTGGATATCCGCCTCGCAAATATCCAGAATTCCGCCATTGTTTCCGCTCGCGCCGTGCGCCAATACAACGATCTGAGCCGGACTGCCGCCGAACGCGCCATGCGCTTCCTGAAGGTCCGCAAGAGCGTTTCCACGAAAACGCCTCATTAACCAACTGCGCTGTCCCATTCGCAGGCGAGCCGGATGTTCTGACATTGGTCTCGGAACCATGGCTGCAGCAATGGCCTGGCTGACTGTCTTCTTAGCCATTCCTTAGCCAGTTGCTGGGATTGTTGAACGGCGCACACGTACCTAGCAGAAGGCAATACCCGGGAAATGAACCCGATGCAGTCCACGCGGAGCTGCCTCATTGACTTGGAGAAGTTGGCCGCCGCGGGAGCAAAGCACTCGCGCGGCGAACTGCTGGACCGTGTCACCGACCTGTTCTTCGCCACTGCCGACCGGCAGGGCCCTTCTGACATGGCCGTCTTCGGCAACGTCATGGAGCGGGTAGCTTTCGAGCTGGAAGTCGAGGCGCGCGCGCGTTTCTCGCGCCGCATGTCCACTGCCGCCACCGCTCCACATTCGCTAATCGTTCGCCTCGCCAACGACGAGATTGGCGTGTCCGCCCCGGTACTGGAGCATTCGCCCTGCCTGACAGACGACGACCTGATCGTCATTGCGGCCCGGCATGGTCAGGACCACATGCGCGCCATCGCCAACCGGAAGTCCCTGAGCAAGACTGTCACTGACATCATCCTTGAGATGGGCGACGACAGCGTCCTCACC
>JAYZVT010000009.1:0-3699 GCA_036155355.1 Pseudomonadota bacterium | reverse complement strand
CGCACGCCGGCCAGATCTCCTTTCCCGGCGGAAAGATGGAGCCGCGGGACCCTACGCCCGCGCATACGGCGCTCAGGGAGGCACAGGAAGAAATCGGCCTCGATCCGGCGCTGGCAGAGGTAATCGGGTTCCTCGAACCCTACCAGACCTCGACCGGATTCCGCATCGCACCGGCTGTTGCTATCGTACGGCCCGATTTCACCCTGCGGCTCGATCCGAGCGAAGTAGACGAAGCATTCGAGGTGCCGCTCCGCTTTCTGATGTCGGAGCAGCATCACGAGCTGCACTGGCGCCGCTGGCAGGGGTCGCGCCGTTATTACTATGCGATGCCCTATGGGCACCGTTACATTTGGGGCGCAACCGCGGGAATCATCCGCAATCTCTATGAGTGGCTGTATCGCTGATGCTTCGGGTCGTCCTCGTAAATTTCCTGATGTTCCTGCTGCCGTTCCTGATCTACGCGGCCATCGCGCTGGCGACGGGAAAGCGCAAGATCGGCGAAGGATTCTGGAGCGACGCGCCGGTGAAGTGGCTGTTCGTCGCCGGACTTGGCCTGATGCTGATCGCGGTCGGCGCGCTGATCTCGTTTTCGGGCGGCGGGCCGGGAGGCAGCTATGAGCCGCCGCACATGGAAAACGGGGTCATCAAGCCCGGACGCATCAACTAGTCGGCGGGGCGGAACGAGCATGTCCAGGCTGGACGCCGCGAAACTCTCACTGGCCGGCGCGGCATGGCTGGAAACCGACGCGACCCAGCGCGTGTTCCGGGCGCTCGGCAAGTCGGGGTACACGGTGCGCGCCGTCGGCGGCTCGGTTCGCAATGCGCTGCTTGGTCTCGACGTGACCGAGATCGATCTCGCGACCGACGCGCCGCCCGAAGACGTCATGCAACTGGCGAAGGCTGCGGGGCTGAAGACGGTGCCCACAGGCATCGAGCACGGCACGGTGACGGTGCTGTCCGGCGGCTCACCCTATGAAGTGACGACGCTGCGCCGGGACGTGGAGACATTCGGACGCAAGGCCACGGTTGCCTTCACCGACGACTGGACCGAGGACGCAGGCCGGCGCGACTTCACAATGAACGCGCTCTATGCCGACGCCGACGGAACCATCCACGATCCCATCGGCGGTCTCGACGACCTCAGGGCGGGCCGGGTGCGCTTCATCGGCGATCCGCACGCGCGCATCCGCGAGGACTATCTGCGCATCCTTCGGTTCTTCCGGTTCAATGCCCGCTTCGGCGCGCCACCCTATGATGCGGCGGCGCTCTCGGCCTGCGTGCGGGAGCGCGGCGGCCTCGCGCGGCTTTCGGCAGAACGCGTGCGCATGGAGTTGCTCAAGCTGCTGGTAGCGGGCGGCGCGGTGGATGCGCTGGAGTCGATGTTCGATCACGGGCTGCGGGTCGAGGTACTTGGCGGAGCGCCGCTGCTCGCGCGGCTGAAGCGGCTGATCGGGATCGAGGCGGCCGCAAAGGAACCTGCCTGCGCCCTGCGGCGGCTGGCCGCGCTGGCGGTGTTCGTGCCGGAGGACGCGGACCGGCTCGGCGAAAGACTGCGCCTGTCCAACAAGGAGCAGGCGATGCTGCATGCCGCCGCGCGCTGGCGGCAGTTCCTCCCACGGCCGCAGGAAGCGCAGGCGAAAATCCTGCTCTACAGGATGGGCAGCGACAGCTACCGCCGCGCGGCTATGCAGGCCTGGGCGTCGAGCGGAGCGCCTGCCGGCGACGTCGGCTGGCTTGCGCTCGTTGGATTGCCCGCGCGTTGGATCGCGCCTGAATTTCCGCTACGCGGCGCCGACATCACCAGCCTCGGCGTTGCCAAGGGACCGCGCGTCGGGGCCGTCCTGGCAGAGGTGGAGAGCCGGTGGATCGAATCTGGTATGCGTGCGTCTCGCGATGAACTGTTGCGGCAGGCCGAAAAGGCCGTCGCGGAGAAGGGGGGCAAGACATGATGCAGCAGAGCGGGGAAAAGCAGGGGCCAAACAGCCAGGTGGTGAAAATCGCATTCGGCATGGCCGCGCTGCTCAGCGTCGCAGTCGGGCTGGCGCTCTATCTGTTCGCGGATGCGTTCGGGCTGGACCAGGAAACCGCCCAATGGGTCGCGGTTGCCTTCCTGATAGCGGGCTTCGGCGATTACATCATGCTGCGCTATTGGGACCGGATGCAGGCGATGAAACGCAAACGCGAGGGCAACTGAGTCTCAGTGCTGCAGAATCTTTGACAGGAACTGCTGTGCGCGTTCGCCGCGCGGCGATCCGAAGAACTCTTCCTTGCCGCAATTCTCCTCGATGCGGCCCTCGTCCATGAAGATGACGCGGTCGGCGACCCTGCGCGCGAAGCCCATCTCGTGGGTCACGACCATCATGGTCATGCCCTCGCTGGCCAGTTCCACCATGACGTCGAGAACCTCGTTGATCATCTCCGGGTCGAGCGCGGAAGTCGGTTCGTCGAACAGCTTGGCGATGGGGTCCATGGCCAGCGCGCGGGCGATGGCAACGCGCTGCTGCTGGCCGCCGGAAAGCTGGGCAGGGAACTTCTCCGCCTGATCGGCGAGGCCGACCCGGTCGAGCAGGGCCTTGCCGCGGTCAGTGGACTCGTCCGTTCCGCGTCCCAGGACCTTGGTTTGCGCGAGGCGAATGTTGTCCATAACGGTGATATGCGGGAACAGTTCGAAGTTCTGGAACACCATGCCGATGCGCGAGCGCAGCTTGGGCAGGTTTGTGGACTTGTCGCCGACGGAAATACCGTCCACCGTGATTGTTCCCTTCTGGAACGGCTCCAGTCCATTGACGCACTTTATCAGCGTGGATTTGCCGGAGCCGGACGGTCCGCAGATGACCACGACCTCGCCCTTGGCGACGCTGGTGGTGCAGTCCTTGAGGACCTGGAATTCGCCGTACCACTTGCTGACGTCGTTCATCTCGATCACAGGGCGTATTTCCTCCGTAAACGCTTCACGATCATCGAGCCGGTCAGGCAAAGGGCAAAGTAGACCAGCGCGACGGTGGAAAACATTTCGATGAGACGGTTCTCGCGGTTGGCGATGAGGTCGGCGCTGACGAGAAAGTCCTTCACACCGACGACATAAACCAGCGACGTATCCTGGAAGAGAATGATGGCCTGGGTCAGCAGCACCGGCACCATGTTGCGGAAGGCCTGTGGCAG
This sequence comes from Pseudomonadota bacterium, assembly GCA_036155355.1. GTDB lineage: Bacteria > Pseudomonadota > Alphaproteobacteria > Rhizobiales > Methyloligellaceae > JAYZVT01. Next base: position 537 of record JAYZVT010000009.1, on the reverse strand, counting down.
CACGACGTAGCGCATGTTCTGCGCGTAAGTGAGGCCGAGCGCCTTGCCGGCGTTGATCTGGTCGCGGCGCACGCTCTGGATGCCGGCGCGGATGATCTCGCAGTAATAGGCCGCCTCGAACAGCACGAAGGCGATGAGAACCGAATAGAAGCCGCCGACCGGGCGGCCGACGACGATGGGCACGAGGAAATAGAACCAGAAGATCACAAGGATCAGCGGCATGGAGCGGAAGAAGTTGACGTAGCCGCCCGCCGTCATCGACAGCGGCCTGAAGGGAGACAGGCGCGCCAGCGCCAGCAGGGTGCCGAGCAGTATTCCGCCGATGATGGCGCAAACGGTGAGCAGGAAGGTGATCTGAAGACCCTCCCAGAGGAAGGGGATGTTTTTCAGGACAACGCTGAAATCGAAGCCGCCGAACATCTACTTTGCCCCCAGCGAGATCATGCCCGGAACGGCGATACGGCCTTCCAGGACGCGCATGAAGGTCATGACGATGAACGTCACCAGGCAATAGAGCGCCGTGGCGCAGGCGAAGGC
>JAYZVT010000008.1:0-3022 GCA_036155355.1 Pseudomonadota bacterium | reverse complement strand
CCCCTTGAGGCCGCCGATGCTTTCCGCCCAGTTGAGCGCATCGAGATAGTCTTCAACGCACAGCATGGACGGCGTGTTGATCGTCTCGCCCACGAAGATACCGTCGATCAGCGCGCCGCCCTTGGTCATGCGGAAGATCTTGGGCAGCGGCCATGCGGGCTTGTAGCTGGTGAGCCGCTCGACCGCGCGCGGGCTGAGCACGATCATGCCATGCGCCGCCTCCCCGCCCAGCGCCTTTTGCCAGGAGAAGGTGGTGGCGTCGAGCTTGGCCCAGTCCAGCGGCTGCGCGAAGGCGGCCGAGGTGGCGTCGCAGATCGTGACGCCCTCGCGATCCTCCGCGATCCAGTCGGCGTTTGGCACGCGCACGCCCGAGGTGGTGCCGTTCCATGTGAACACCACGTCGCGGTCGGGCTTCACCTGTTTCAGGTCCGGCAGCTTGCCGTAGTCGGCCTCGATGACGCGGATGTCCTTGAGCTTGAGTTCCTTGGCCGCGTCGCTGGCCCAGCCCTTGCCGAAGCTTTCCCAGGCGAGGATGTCCGCGCCGCGCGCGCCGAGCATGGACCACATTGCCATTTCCACCGCGCCCGTATCGGACGCCGGCACGATGCCGACGAGATAGTCGCCGGGAATCCCCAGCAGCGCCTTGGTGCGCTCGATCGCCTGCTTCAGCCGCGCCTTGCCAGCGCTGGCGCGGTGCGAGCGGCCCAGAAACGCGCCTTCGAGATTTTTGAGGGAGTAGCCCGGGCGCTTGGCGCAGGGGCCGGAGGAAAAATGCGGGTTGCCCGGCTTCGCCGCCGGGCGCGTGGTCTGTGGCATGATTCTACCCTTCCAGATAGCAGCCCCTCGTTGGGGAGGGGTGTCCCACTGGCGGGATTAGGCCCGTCGTCTGTCGCAGTCAAGCGGCATTGCGGCTCAGGTCACCTGTTCGAGGCCTCGCCGCCAGATTAATATGGAAAAGAACAGCATCAGTGGGCCACACAGGACAACAAAAGTCATGAGCAGATGGATAGCGGCAGCAATCCTCTCGGCATGGTGCATGGCCACCGTGACGCCCGCCCGCGCCGACGCCATCGACGGACATTGGTGCCAGAAGGACGGACGCCGCATGTCCATCGAGGGATCCAAACTCGTCACACCCGGCGGCACTTCCATGCTCGGCGACTACAGCCGACACGCCTTCGTCTATACCGTGCCCGCAGGCGAAGCCCACGCCGGCGCGCGCATCCAGATGGAACTCGTCCACGAGGACCTGATCCGGTTGCGGATTCCCGGCCCCGAAGGCTCCCCGCCTGCCACCGAGGACTGGCAACGCTGCGAACTGACCATGTAGCGCGGCCGGGTGAAACCCGCCGAATTCCGCGATTTTTCATGAGTTCGCCTGGGAATCGGCGATTCTGTGATGTCCGTCACTGCCAGATTTGCCGGACCGGGCCATATTTCAACCAAGTGAAACGCAAACGCGACGGAGTGACCCGATGAAGAGCCTGATCCGCTGCTTCGTAAGCGCCTCCCTCGCGATCGCCCTGGTTGCCGCCCTAGCCAGCATCTCCGTCTCCCCCGCGGAGGCTGGCCCAAAGGGAGGCGGCAAGCCCCTCTCGGGCACCGATCTCGGCAGCACCCGCTAGACGTTCCCCAACCCCTCGAAAGTCAAAGGCCCGGGCTCCCCTCCCCGGGCCTTCGCATTTTCGATGCCATGCTCTTCGGGACATGCCGGAAAGCAAACACCGCCCGCCCGTTTCCGGGCGGACGGCGCAGGCTCGTGAGTAAACCTCGGAACCTTATTTGTAGACAGGCGCGGGAACAGGGGCGGGCGAGTAGGCCGCCGTCGCGCAACAATGGTCGTCGCCGAACTTCCAGCGCACGCCCAGCATCAGGTCGTGGGAAGTGACGTCCTTGAACTCGACGGGCGAGACCGTCTGCGCGCCATCATAGGTGACGATGGTCCCGCTGGAGGCGTCGCCAAGATTCACATAGCGGTAGGCAAGATCGACCGTGACGTCGGAACTGATGTCATAGGCAAGGCCTGCATGCAGCGCCCAGGCAAAGTTGCCCGTCCACCTGTCATCCGCGGATGCCACGCTGTTCTGGGGAACGTTTACGTCCTTGAAGCCGGTGATGCCGATGTCGGCATAGCCGATGCCTGCGCCCAAATAAGGAGTGACGCCGCGCCAGTTGCCCATGTCCCAATAGGCGTTGGCGAGGAACAGCCATTCCTTCTTGATCGCGGTGTATTCGTTGGTGCCAGCGCCCGGTCCGCCATAGACATCCAGACCGGTGAAGGAAGCGCCGCCGCGATACTCCCCGGTGAAGTCGCCGCGAAAGCGGTCGTTGAGCCGCATACCGAAGCCAAGACCGAAGATGCCGCCACTGTCGAACTCGGCGTCGAGCACATTGAAGGGCGCGCCCGTGACCGCAAAGTGCGTGGGATCGAGTTTCTCCACTTCCTGGTTCGAGAAGCCGATATAGCCTTTGAGGTAATACTCGCGCTCTGCGGCGACGGGAACCGGCGCCGGCACGGGCACTGGCTCGACCGCGGGCTTGTAAGTCTGCGGAGCGGCCGGCTTGTAGGTGCCGCCGAAATCCGCCGCCTGCGCATTGGCGGTGCACGCGACCATCAGCGCGGAGGCGATGAGAATGGATTGGAAACGTTTGCCCATCTTAGTCCCTCTTTCAATCAGCCGAAGCGTCAACGCCCGACACCATGCCGGCCTTCGAACTGTTTCATTTCGAAGGAACCGGTTACACCAAAAGTCCTGCGCTGCGCCTCGGGGGACTCCGGGTCTCCCTGGATGAGCATGGCCCATACGCAAAAGTGGTCAACGGGCAGATCCTCTGTCTCCACTGCCATGCGAATCGGATCGACGTAGAAGTGCAAATGCCAGGTTCTTTGATCCGTCTTATCCTTCGCGACAAGATGCACAAACGGATACCCGGGGCGAATGAACTCTGGATTTTCCTGTTTCGCATACGCTCCAAAATCAACAAACATGCCCTGTTGCTCTTGACCGCCGATACGAACTTG
>JAYZVT010000007.1:0-4801 GCA_036155355.1 Pseudomonadota bacterium | reverse complement strand
CAAGGGCGCTCGGGAGAACGGTTCCGGTGCGGGGCCGGAACCGGCGAAAGCCGGCCCCGGCCCCAATCCGGGCCTTACTTCAACTCGACGGTCGCGCCTGCGCTTTCGAGCTGAGCCTTGAACTTGGCGGCGTCGTTCTTCGACACGCCTTCCTTCACAGGCTTGGGCGCGCCTTCCACCAGATCCTTCGCCTCCTTCAGGCCAAGGCCGGTGATCGCGCGCACTTCCTTGATCACGTTGATCTTCTTCTCGCCCGCGTTGGCGAGGACGACGGTGAACTCCGTCTGCTCCTCGGCCGCCGCGGCGGCGCCACCGGCGCCTGCAGCGGCGGCAATCGCCACCGGCGCGGCGGCGGAAACGCCCCACTTCTCCTCAAGCATCTTCGACAGCTCGGCGGCCTCGAGGACCGTCAGGGTCGAAAGCTCGTCTACGATTTTCTGCAAGTCAGCCATTGTTCTCTCTCACTTCGGTTCAAACCTAGTTTCGTCCAGCGACGTCACGCCGCTTCGTTCTTGCGCCCTTGCGCAGCAAACACGCGCGCCAATTGCGCCGCGGGGGCACCAACCACCCGGGCGATCTTGGAAGCCGGGGCCTGAATCAGACCAACCAGCTTGCCACGCAGTTCATCGAGCGAGGGCAGGCTTGCCAGCGCTTTCACGCCCTCGGGATCCAGGACCGTCTGCCCCATCGAGCCGCCAAGGATGACGAGTTTCTCGTTCACCTTGGCGAATTCGACCGCGATTTTCGGCGCGGCGACGGGATCGGCGGAGATGGCGATGCAGGTGGGACCCTGGAGCATGTCCTTGATCCCGTTTACATCGGTTCCCTCGAGCGCGAGCTTGGCGAGGCGGTTCTTCGCCACCCGGACGCTGCCGCCGACGTCCCGCATCTTGCGACGCAGTTCCGTCATCTGGGCAACGGTCAGTCCCGAGTAGTGGGCGACAACCACAACGCCGGCGCCGGCGAACGAGTCGTGAAGCGTCTCGACGAGTTCACGCTTTTGCGCTCTTTCCACCAGCTCTCTCCAGTTAGCGGCACGGGCACCATGCCCGCATCCGCGCTGCACTCATGCCGCCCGATCGGGCCGCGGCCAGCAAGCCGAGGCCAAACAAGGCGGCGCTCAGTTGCCTGTCCACTCGTGCCAGCCGCTACTGCGGCGGGCGGTGCGCGAGGTTCGAACCGAACAAAACCGCGCCTGGGCGCGAAATCATCCGCTCGTCTCCCGTCTATGCCGGCTCCCGTTTCCGGGTATTAAGCCGCCGAAGCAGCGCCTGCAGTCTCGGACAGGTGCGGACCGGACATTGCTTCCGGTCCATTCTCCGGCGCGGGCACTGCCCTTGCCGGAAACTCCTAAACTCTCTTCTCCTATGCCGCTGCCGAAGCGCCCTGCACGCTCGACAGGTCGATCTTGTATCCCGGGCCCATGGTCGAGCTGATCGCCATGCGCTTCAGATAAGTGCCCTTGGCACCCGACGGCTTCGCCTTGATGACCGCATCGGCGAAAGCCTTGATGTTCTCCAGCAGCGCCTTCTCGGTGAAGCTCGCCTTGCCGACGCCGGCATGGACGATGCCCGCCTTCTCGACGCGGAATTCCACCGCGCCGCCCTTGGCGCCCATGACGGCGGCCGCGACGTCAGGCGTCACGGTTCCGACCTTTGGGTTCGGCATCAGGCCGCGCGGGCCCAGAACCTTACCCAGACGTCCGACCAGCGGCATCATGTCCGGCGTGGCGATGCAGCGGTCGAAATCGATCTCACCCTTCTGCACCTTCTCCGCTAGGTCCTCCGCGCCGACGATATCGGCGCCGGCCTTCTTGGCGGCGTCCGCCTTGTCGCCCTTGGCGAACACGGCGACGCGCACCGAACGGCCCGAGCCATTGGGCAGGTTGCAGACGCCGCGCACCATCTGGTCGGCGTATTTCGGATCGACGCTGAGATTCATCGCCACCTCGATGGTCTCGTCGAACTTCGCCTTGGCCGCGCCCTTGAGCAGCTTCACCGCCTCTTCAAGCGGATAGGCCTTGTTGCGGTCCACACCCTTGCGGGCGGCGGTGAGACGTTTTCCTTCTTTCGCCATCGCCCTACTCCTGAACCTGAAGGCCCATGGAACGGGCCGATCCGGCGATGATCTTCATCGCCTGCTCCACGCTGTTGGCGTTCAGATCCGCCATCTTGGCTTCCGCGATCTCGCGCAGCTGCGCCTGGGTGACGCTGCCGGCCACTTCGCGGCCCGGGGTCTTGGAGCCCTTGTTCAGCTTCGCCGCCTTCTTGAGGAAATAGGACGCGGGCGGCGTCTTCATCTCGAAAGTGAAGGAGCGGTCCGAATAGACCGTGATGACGGTCGGGATCGGCGAGCCCTGCTCCCTGCCCTGCGTAGCGGCATTGAACGCCTTGCAGAACTCCATGATGTTGACGCCACGCTGACCCAGCGCAGGGCCGATGGGGGGCGAGGGATTCGCCTGGCCCGCGGGCACCTGCAACTTGATGTATCCTTCAATCTTCTTTGCCATTCTTCAGCCCTTCCGACCGTCATGCGGTCCTGATTTCAAGGGTTCGCGGTACGGCTCCCCATGGCTTGGCATCGCCACGTGTCGCCTCCCGCAGGCCAGCCGCTACAACTTCTCGACCTGGCCATACTCCAGCTCGACCGGGGTCGCCCGGCCGAAAATGGACACGGCGACCTTGAGCCGTGCCCGCACTTCGTCGACTTCCTCGACAAGTCCGTTGAACGAGGCGAAGGGGCCGTCGGCCACCCGCACCTGCTCGCCGATCTCGAAGGTGACCGACGGCTTGGGGCGCTCCACGCCTTCCTGGACCTGCTGCAGGATGCGGGAGGCTTCCGAGTCGCTTATCGGGATTGGCTTGTTGTCGGTCCCGAGGAATCCGGTCACTTTCGGCGTGTTCTTTATGAGGTGGTAGGTCTGGTCGTTCAGGTCCATGCGCACCAGCACGTAGCCGGGAAAGAACTTGCGCTCGGACGCGATCTTGCGTCCACGGCGCACTTCCACAACTTCCTCCATCGGCACCAGCACGTCTTCGAAATAGTCGCCGAGGCCCGCGCTCTGGGCGCGTTCCTTGATCGAATCCGCCACCTTCTTCTCGAAATTCGAGTAGGCGTGCACGATGTACCAATGTTTCGTCATCGTTCGCTTCCCGCTTGCCGCCGCGCCGTCCGCCTTAACGTCCCAGGCCCAGCACCAGCCTGACCATCCAGCTCAGCGCCTGGTCAGCGAGCAGGAAGAAAACCGCCGCGATGATGACCATGATGAAGACCATCACGGTCGTCACCATCGTCTCCTTGCGGGTCGGCCAAGTGACCTTGGCCACCTCCGTGCGTACCTGCTGCATGAACTCGAATGGATTGGTCTTCGCCATGCCTGTTCTTCTTTCAGGTTGCAGCCCGCTCGCCGCATCCCGCTCTTGTTCTTCGCGGCCTCCGGCCGCCCTGTTCGCGTCAGCGGCGCGATGTCGCCCGGTACTGGCAGGAGTGGAGGGACTCGAACCCCCAACCCCCGGTTTTGGAGACCGGTGCTCTAGCCAGTTGAGCTACACTCCTAAACTCATGCGCCGCCGGCCCACCGGGCCCTCTCTTCCGAAAACGCCCTTGCCCTTTACTCGATGATGGAGGCGACGACGCCGGCGCCGACGGTGCGGCCGCCCTCGCGGATGGCGAAGCGCAGCTTCTCCTCCATGGCGATGGGAACGATCAGTTCCACCGTCATGGCCACGTTGTCGCCGGGCATCACCATCTCGGTCCCCTCCGGCAGATGCACCACGCCGGTCACGTCGGTGGTGCGGAAGTAGAACTGCGGACGGTAGTTGGTGAAGAACGGCGTGTGACGGCCACCCTCCTCCTTGGTCAGGATGTAGGCCTCGGCCTTGAACTTGGTGTGCGGCGTCACCGAACCCGGCGCGCACAGGACCTGGCCGCGCTCGACCTCCTCGCGCTTGGTGCCGCGAAGCAGCACGCCCACATTGTCGCCGGCCTCGCCCTGGTCCAGAAGCTTGCGGAACATCTCAACGCCCGTGCAGGTCGTCTTCGTCGTCGGCTTGATGCCGACGATCTCGATCTCGTCGCCGACCTTGACGATGCCCCGCTCGATGCGCCCCGTCACAACCGTGCCGCGGCCCGAGATCGAGAACACGTCCTCGATCGGCATCAGGAACGGCTGGTCCTTGGGACGCTCGGGCTGCGGGATGTACTCGTCAACCTTCGCCATCAGCTCAAGGATCGCGTTCTTGCCCTGCTCGGGGTTCTTGTCCTCAAGCGCCATCAGCGCCGAACCCTTCACGATCGGGATCTCGTCGCCGGGGAACTGGTAAGAACTCAGAAGCTCGCGGATCTCCATCTCCACAAGCTCCAGAAGCTCAGGGTCGTCAACCTGGTCGACCTTGTTCATGAACACAACAAGCGCGGGCACGCCAACCTGGCGCGCCAGAAGAATGTGCTCGCGCGTCTGAGGCATCGGGCCATCCGCCGCCGAAACCACCAGAATCGCGCCGTCCATCTGCGCCGCGCCCGTGATCATGTTCTTCACGTAGTCCGCATGGCCCGGGCAGTCCACATGCGCGTAATGGCGCTTCTCGGTCTGATACTCAACATGGCTCGTCGAGATCGTGATACCGCGAGCCTTCTCCTCGGGAGCCTTGTCGATGTTGTCGTAAGACGTGTAGGTCGCCCCACCCGTCTCAGCCAGAACCTTCGTGATCGCCGCCGTCAAAGACGTCTTGCCATGATCAACATGACCAATCGTCCCGATGTTGCAATGCGGCTTCGTACGCTCGAATTTCTCCTTGGCCAT
>JAYZVT010000006.1:0-3609 GCA_036155355.1 Pseudomonadota bacterium | reverse complement strand
GGCAGTGCTGGCTTTTGTGCGTCCACTTTACCTGCTCTATCCCCTGATGGTCGCGACGCTAGTGATGTTCACGGACTACGGAATTCGCGACCGCCTCAAGTCTGCGCTGCTCATTTGTGCGCTTTCGGTTTCGCTCACTGCCGCATGGCAGGGCGCGCTCGCGCTCAACAATGGCCGCTATCCGGTCGAGGCCAGCTTCCATGGACTGGCGTCGAATCTGTATCTCCGCGCCGTCCGCGTCGAAGCTGTCGGCGGCTACCGAGTCCCGGCCGAGACCAAGGAGCGCAAGACCATGCCGCCCGCGGAGTTCCTCCAGCTCGCCGCCGGGCACCCCTTCGAAATGGCCCGCACATTCGTCTCCGATGGCATAAATCTGGCCGCGAATACAGGCGCGAGCATGGTCTATGGCCGCTTCTTCGGCCTGTTCAGTCTGGCAGAGAGGAACGACGCCGAAGTCTTCAAGTGGCGCGACGTTCGCGACAACCAGGGCTTTGGCGCCATGCTCACCATGCTCTGGGAGACGTCGCCGCTGGGTTTCATCATCAACCTGGCGGCAGGTGCGTTGTGGGTCCTCATTGTCGTATGCGCCGCCTGGGGTGCCCTGCGCCTTGCCGGCCATGTTGCCCTGCCAGTCGGATTGCGGCTGCTCCTGTTGCTGACGCCGGCCTACGCGCTCGCCTTCTCCTTCATCTCTGGCTCGGTCCGCTGGGATCACCGCTCTCCAGCCGAGTTCGCCATCTCGGTATTCTTCGCCATTGGCGTTCTGTCGCTGGCCGGTCAGGTCATACATTCTCGCGCGCGGCAGCCAGCCAGAAGCCGTTCCGAAGCCGCTCTCACCTCCGGCCACGCACTGGAATAGCGCCATGCTTCGCAGGATTGCCGAAAGATATTCACGTCATGCGCGGCTCAAACGTGCCGCGCTGCTTCGCTCCGAGTTGAGCCTGGAGCCGCAGCATGTCGTGCTCGACCTCGGCGGCGGAACGGGTGAGCATTTCCACATGATCTGGCCGAACCACCGCAATGTCGTTGTTGCCGACGTCAGTGAAAGCGACCTGCAAACCGCGCGCGAGAAGTTCGGCTACGGAACGACTCTCCTTGGCGCATCGGAAAGGCTGCCCTTCCGGGACCGCGAGTTCGACCTCGTCTTCTGCTCCAGTGTGCTCGAACACGCCACCGGTCCCAAGCAGGAAATGATCTCGCTCGCCGATACTGCCGAATTCGAGCGCCGCGCCTGGGCGTCCCAGTCAGCCTTCGCCAGCGAGATCCGCCGCATCGGCAAGCGCTACTGGGTGCAGACGCCCTATCGCTATTTCCTCATCGAGAGCCATAGCTGGCTGCCGGGCATCATCATCTTCCTGCCCCGCCCTCTGCTCATCCGCCTGCTGAAGCTGGTTGGCCGCTTCTGGCCGAAGAAGACCCTGCCGGATTGGAACCTGCTGACGGCCGGACAGATGCGCAAACTCTTTCCCGGAGCCCGCATCGCCGCCGAATACTCGCTGGGGATGGTCAAGTCACTCATCGCCATCTCGATTGTCTGAGAGGGTGCGTTCGACTCATGTCTGGCAGGCGTCACATACTGGCCCTGGTTCCTTTGACGGTTCTTGCCGCGTCCCCTGCGACGGCGACGGAGCAACTGCCCGCCGACGTGGCCAGTGGCTGGGACTTCGAGAAGAGCCTGAAGCCGGATTTCAAGCCTTGGGGCTATTCGGTTGTCGATATTACCGACGGCCACCCTGTGCGCGCGGGAAGAAAGTCGCTCCGCTTCGAGGTGCGCCCCGGCGACTGCAGCTGGAACACCATCGGCCACAACGACTGCAAGACCGACCGCGAGCGCCATGAGCTGGTGCAGGTGGGCGACCTGCAAAAGGAAGGCGACGAATACTGGTACGCGTGGTCACTCTATCTCCCGCAGGACTACCCGGTGGTCAGTCCCGTCAGGGTCGCGCTCGCCCAGTTCCACCAGCACCCGGAAGTCATCTGGATGTTCCGCAACGACGAGGGCGGCTACGCGGTCAACCGCCAGGAAGAGCTTGGCCGCGGCTATGGCTATGACCCGATATTGCGCGACGAGGACATGCGCGGGCTTTGGAACGATATTCTGGTGCACGCCAGCTGGACGTCGAAGCCCGAAGGGCGGTTCACCGTCTGGGTGAATGGCGTGAAGGCTTATGATTACACCGGCCCAACCATGGGCAAGGCCAACACCGTCTATTTCAAGCTGGGAATCTATCGCACCTTCGTCAGTCACTTCCGGCGCAAGCATGGTGTCGCGGAGGTTCCGCGACAGGTGGTCTATTTCGATGAGATCCGGCGTGGCCGCAGCCGCGCGGAGGTCGCCATAGGCCGCGACTAGCGGTCTACGCCCGCAGCCCGCGTCTGCGGCCGTAGCCGTAGGCGGCCATCGCGCTCCGGTCGGCCCTGTTCAGCAGGCAGCCCCGCACCTTATGGCGATTGAATGGGGACAGGTTGAGTGCCGACATCACCGCGTCGCGACTCGTTTTCTCCCATTCCACCACGAACAGCGCCCCGTCGGCATGCTCCATCAGCAGGCCCGCGTCCGTCGAAGCCAGCGCCGGCGGTCCGTCGATGATGATTACGTCAAAACCGCTGCGGTAATGGCGCAGGAATTCCGGGAAGGCCCGGCCGGTGAGCAGATCACCGCCGTCTCCCTCCAGTGCCAAGCGCCCGGCCGGCAGGAAGAACAGGCCGCTGTCGTGGCTGAACACGACAGCTTCTTTCGCTGGGACTCTGCCCGTCAACACTTCGCCCAGGCCCGCCCAGCCTGGCGCCGCAAGCAGGCGGGTCAGCGTACCCTCGCGGAAATCGGCATCGACCAGCAGGGTCATGGCGCCGCTCCGGGCCATGTCGTTCGCCAGGTTCGCGGCGATAGTGGACTTGCCCTCCCCCGCCACGGCCGAGGTGATAAGAACGACCTTCGGCTGGGTCTTTATATTGGTGCCGAACAGCCCGATGCGCACCGCGCGCAGGGCGTCGGCGAAAGCCGAGTGGGGCCGGTCGAGACTGTAGCGCGTCAGGCTGCGCGCGTGGTTCCTGACACGGCCATGACCCGCGCCGCCGACCGAAGCCAGCACGCCGGCGACGCCGCGCGGAAACAGACCTGGCCCATTGGACCCACGACCGGGCCGCAGAACATCTTGGGCGCTGATATCGGGGCAAAGGCCATAGCACATGACGCCGGCATCGCGTTCCAGCATGTCCCGGGACCGGTAGCCTTGCGTCATGTTCTCGGCTACCAGAACCAGGCCGCCAGCCACCACAAGACCGCCGCTTGCCGCGATGGCGAGGATCAGCAGCATGCCCGGGCTGCTCGGCGTCACCGGCACCAGGGCCCGCGACACGATGCGCGCGTCGGCGAGTTGCAGCTCGGTCTCTTCCGTCGTCTCCTTGGCGCGGGCAAGGACCTGATTGAACAATTCGCGGTTGGCCTGCGCCTCGCGTTCGAGTTCGCGCAGGCGCACCGTTACCTTGTTGTTGTCCGCCGAATCGCGGCTCAGACCCGCCATGCTTTCCACAAGCGACGCTTCACGTCCCTTGGCGATTTCGTATTCCGTGCGTGCGCTGGCCAATATGCGGGCCAGCTCCTTGTTG
>JAYZVT010000005.1:0-3155 GCA_036155355.1 Pseudomonadota bacterium | reverse complement strand
CGTCCAGAATGATCTTCCAGTTGCAACGCACATCGGCGCCGAAATGGGCGAACAAGGAGAGATCCTTGAAATATCCCTGGAATTGATCCTGAAACTCAGCCACCGCACTGGACAGCTCAGGGGCGTGCTCCCCAAGCAGATTGACGAACACGAACCCTTCCCAGACGTCGCAGGCAACCTGCGTCAGACCATACTGTTCCTTACTGAATGAGAAGAACTCTTCCTCGTCGGGCACCACGGCGAGGCAGCCCGCACGGTCGTAGGTCCAACCGTGGAAGGCGCAGGAAAAGCCGAACGCGTTGCCGCGAAGTTTGCCCGTGGGGACCACCTTGTTGCCGCGGTGGCGGCACATGTTGTGGAACGCCCGAATTTGCTGATCGTCGCCGCGGCAGATAATCAGCGACGTGGAGAGGGTGGGGATGTCCTGTACGAAGTAGTCCCCGGCATTGGGGATCTCTTCAACGCGGCCGACCAGATGCCAGGCCGGCCGAAATACCAAGTCGCGTTCATTCTCGAACTGTGCGGCGGATCGATTGATCGCCAGGGGAACCGGGCCGGTCCCCAGGTGAGGGTATCTGTCCGCATAACGGTCGGCGGGCCTGGCAACCTTCTGATCCATCGGTCTCCTCCTGCTTTTTTGGGCGAGGCGCATTGTGGCCATGCGCTTGCGACCCCGGTGGTGCATTCCGGGCCCTGCGAGTGCCGCAGTCTGTCCCGTTCGATTCGGTAGGCACAACTAACTAAATAGACGCGAACCCGCGCTATCCGGGTGCACGTATCAATGGAAAAGTTAGGTTGCGAAATGGAGATAACCGAGCTGGAGGGCACGTCGCACCGCCTGGGAACGGCGCTGTACACCCAACCTGTTGTAGGCATCGTGCAGGTGCCATTTCACGCTGCCTTCCGTCAAACCCAGATCGGCTCCAATCTCTCGGTTTGACAGGCCGGCACTGACCAGGTGCAGGATCTCAAGCTGTCGCGGCGTCAGGGGTTCCGCCGGCGCGGCTTGGTCATCCTCGGCGACACGCAGTGACGGATGCATCGGCTGCTCCTGCGCGAACGTCTTGAGCAGTTGTCCCGCGTAACTCACGACGGGATCGGCGGTAGCCTGGCCAGCGTTCCATATTTCGTTCAGCAGGTATCGGACTGGTTCACCCTCGTCCAGAAAGCTGCGTACCAGTCCCTCAGGACGGGCTGTTTCGAGGGCACTGCGGATCTGGCGCAATGCCGGGCGCAGATCACCCTGAATTTGCAAGGCGATTGCCAGTTGAGTCGATAGTTGAACGGCGTAGAGGTCATAGGTGCAATCCGTGACTACCTTTAACCATCGTCGCAGCACCCGCACGACATCCGCGGTCTCGCCCGCGGCGGTGGCGATGCGTGCCCAGGCTAGTGTTCTCATCAAGTCACCGGTGTCCGATCGAGCCGTCGGCAGGCGCCCGTCGGGGTCGCCGATCAACTCATCGCCCTTGGCAAGCCGCAGTGCTTCGGCTCGACGGCCGCGCAGCAGGCTGATGCGGATTCGCTCCGCGATGACGAGATTGCGTAACCTTCGGTAGGCGCGACGCCCGGCTAGAATCGCTGCCCGGTTCAGAACATTCTCGGCGGCGCGGTAGTCCTTTCGCAGGGCATGCAGCCTGGCGAGGGTCTGATAACCAATGATCGCCGGATCAAGCAGACCTGAATCATCCAGAAATGCGAACGCCTGGGTCGCGTGCTTTTCCGCCTCGTCCAGCCGGTTCTGTTCGTAGCAGACGTTGGCGAGGATCGCTTTGGGCATCGCCGCCATGGTGCTGCGGTCCTCTGGCGGTGCGTGCCTGTTGGCAACAGCGATCGCTTCCTGACACAACTGGGACGATTGAATCAGCGCGCCGCGCATGCGCTCGGCGTTAGCGACAACGCAATCGGTCCAGACCGAGGCGAAGCTTTGGGAGGGATCATCGCGTAACAGGGCAGCTTGGGCCTCAGCGTCAGCAAGGTCGGCACAGTCGAACAGATTCTGGCGGGCATAGAACCGTTCCATGCCTATCTCGCGCAGCACGGCGGGATTTTGTGGCGGGTGGGTATCCAGGATGCGTGTGGCGACTACCGCTGCCGCGTGGAGATTGTCGGATAGCAGGTCCACGGTCATTTCGCGCCGCAACAACTCCGGTTCGAGCGCCCCGGCTTTTCCGGAGTGGAGCGCGCCGAGTTGCCGTCTGACATCGCGCAGAATTTCCCGGGCTTCGTCAAAGCGGGAGATCAGCGTCATAGCCCATGCTTGGCGAAGGCGCATGGATGGATGCCGGCGCGCGATATCGATCGGCAGCAATTTGGTGTAGCGCAGGAACGTATCGATTTCGCCACGCTCCGCGAACTGTTCCGCACTGCTCGCCAGCAATCCTGCCGCCCGTTCGGCGTCAGTGCCGCGGAAGGCGTGATCGATTGCCTGGGGATGCATGCCATGGCGGGCTAGCCAGCGGCTGGCCTTCGCGTGCACTTCCCGGTCTTCGACACGGCGGCCGGTGCCGCGATCCTGCTCCAGTAGTTGTCGGAGCGCTGGATGGAACTCGGTCAACTCGGGACATGCCGTAACCGCCCGAACGGGTAGTCCATATCGTGTTATGGCGCTGCAGAGCTGATCGCCGACGCCGCGGCCGAGTACCGAGTTGCAAAATGTCCGGTTGAACTGCGGAACGACCGCGGTCTGCTGCAGCAGGGTCGAAACCTGGTCCGGAACCTCCCGCAGCACTTCGGATCGCAGGTAGGACCCGATACGGCCCCGCCCGCCGTGCAGCCGTTCCAGATAGCGATCCGGGTTCCTGGCCGCACGGGAGCCGGCCAGCGCGATCTCCAGCAGTGCCGGCCAACCCGCGGTGAGGCTAGTGACCTGGTGTCGAGTATCGCGGTTCCAAGCAGCGCCTTTTTCGGCGAGCCAGAGAGCGGTCTGTGTCTCATCGAATGCCAAGGCATCCAGATCGATCCGCACGGCGTCACCTTCGCCTTCCAGTCGCGTTGTCGCAAGAGGTATCGGATGCCGGGCCGAAACGGCGAGGTGGAAATGAGCCGGCGCCTCGCGTAGCAGGGTGGACAGGGTGCGCCAGAAGAACGGCTCCAGCCACCGTTCACACTCGTCCAACAGCAGGGTGAGCGGTCGTTTCTCGGCGTGGAACTCA
>JAYZVT010000004.1:0-11494 GCA_036155355.1 Pseudomonadota bacterium | reverse complement strand
GCCGAGCATGCGCGCAATTTGCGGTATCAGCGGCGGTGCCGGGCGACGAACTGGCCGTATTGGCCGCTTCGCTTGTATTTCCGACCGCTTGTGCGTTCTCTCTCAACCGGCTTGTGATGCGCTTGCGGGAGGGGTCCGGCGCGCCGGACATCAACCTTAATGCAGAAAGCCCACCCCAAGGTGCGCCGCCGGATTGCGGCAGGGTCAGAAAAGGCTCATGATGAATCGAGTGCCTCCGAGGGAGCGGAATGATTGACGCGCAGTTGCGCGTCCATGCAGGGCCGCTTCCGCGTTCTAGTTGCGGCGTAGCGTAGAGGGAAAGGCGACGGGCACATGTTTGCCGGTCTGGTTGGCGTCATATCCAATGACATGGCCATCGATCTCGGTACGGCCAACACACTGGTCTATGTGCCGGGCAGGGGCATCGTCCTGGATGAACCGTCGGTGGTGGCGGTATCGCATGGGCCGACCGGGCGCAAGGTGATCGCGGTGGGCCGCGACGCCAAGGCCATGCTCGGCCGCACGCCGGAAAACATCGAGACGATCCAGCCGATGCGGGACGGCGTAATCGCCGATTTCGCGGCTGCGGAGGAGATGATCAAGTATTTCATCCGCCGCGTTCATAACCGCAGCACATTCACCAGCCCCAAGATCATGGTCTGTGTCCCCTCCAGCGCCACGCCGGTGGAGCGCCGGGCGGTGCAGGAAGCGGCCATTGCGGCAGGCGCGCGCAAGATATTCCTCATCGAGGAGCCCGTGGCCGCGGCGCTTGGCGCGGGCCTGAAAGTGTCCGACCCGCGCGGGTCGATGGTGGTGGACATCGGAGGCGGCACCACGGATATCGCCATAGTCTCACTTGGCGGCGTTCTCTATTCCAAGTCGGTGCGCTCGGCCGGCAACGCCATGGACGACGCCATCGTTTCCTATATCCGCCAGAAGCATAACCTGCTGATCGGACCCGCAAGCGCGGAGGCGATCAAGCTGCAGGCGGGGACGGCAATCGCGCGGGCCAACGGCTCGTCAGTCGAAGTGCACATCAAGGGCCGCGACCTGAAGCGCGGCGTTCCAAACGAGATCAAGCTGGAGCAGGCGCATATCGCGGAGGCGCTGGAGCCGCCGTTGCACCAGATCGCCCAGGGCGTCAAAGCGGCTCTGGAGCAGATCCCGCCCGAACTCGGCGCCGATATCTTTGAAGACGGCATCCTGCTGACCGGCGGCGGCGCGCTGCTGCAGAAGATCGATGTGATGCTGGCGCGCCAGACCGGCGTGAAGTTCAGGATCGCGGAGGACCCGTTGCGCTGCGTGGCCTATGGAACGGGCAAAGCGCTCGAAAAGGTGGATGAAATGGAGGACCTGCTGGCCGTAGTCCAGTAGGGTGTCTGGCGCGGTCCCCTGTGTCCGCGCCGCGTCATGAGTTGGTTTAATCAATGGGTATGCGTAAGCGAACTCGGCGTTACATGCCGCATGCGGCCCATGGCATGCGCGGCGGCATATTGCTGTTCGTGCTGTTCTTTGCCTCATTTGTTCTCCTCGTCGTGAGCAGACTGGAAGGCGATGGGCTCCGCACGCTGCGCGGCCAGGCCGCAGACTTTGCAGCGCCCGTCCTCGAAAAGGCATCGCTGCCGGGCGTCTACCTGCGGCAGGTGCGCGAGCGGGTCTCCGACTATTTCCTCGCCGCGGGTGAGCTGGAGCGGCTACGCGGCGAGAACGAGGAACTGCGTCAGTGGCGATGGCGTGCCGAGCAGCTGGACCGCAGGCTGGCGCAGATGCGATCGCTGTTGCACGCGGTCGAGGAGCAGGCGCTGAAATACACTACCGGGCGTGTGATCGCGGACACGCGGGGTCCGTTCGTGCGCAGCATTCTCATCAATGCCGGCGGGCTGGAGGGCGTTAAGGCCGGCTACGCGGTCGTCAACGGCGATGGACTGGCGGGCCGTACCATCCAGGTGGGCGACCATGCCACGCGGGCGATACTGCTGAACGACCTCAACAGCCGCACGCCGGTCTTGGTCGGGCCCTCTGCCATCCGGGCGGTGCTCGCGGGGGATAACTCAGCCGAGCCGCTGCTGGAATTCGTACCGGATGGCTCCTCCGTGTTCGTCGGCGATGAAATCATCACCTCGGGCGACGAGGGCCTTCTGCCGCGCGGTTTGCGCGTGGGCGTGATTTCGTCCGTCTCGGGCAGCACGGCGAGGGTGCGCACGCACGCGACACTGAGCCAGCTCGACTATGTGAGCATCCTGTTCTTCGACTCGCCGCTGGTGGTGGCGTCGGAGGGAGCCGCGGGGTCGAAAGCGGTGACGAGCCAGGCGCAACAGCCGGTTGAACAGGCGCGGATAGCCAGCAAGCATGAACCTGCGGGATCGAAGCCAAGGGGCCAGGCGGACACGCGGCCGCGCTGACCGGGGGCGGGAAGGAAGCGGCAATGAGCAGACTCTCCGCCGTACTTCTGCTTGGAGCAGGCGTCGTGGCGTCGGCGCTTCCACTGGGCCTGCCGCCTGACGCGACATTTATCCCCCCGCTGCTGATGGCGGCGCTGGTCTTTATCTTCTCCTCGCTGCCGAACCCCCTGACCGCCTGGATCTCTTTCGGCGTCGGCCTGGCCAGCGACGTGCTATCGGCCGGCCCGCTCGGCTATTGGGCTTTCGTGTTCCTGCTCGTGCACACGATTGCCGTGCTTTATGCGTCACAGCGGGGCAGCCGCGGCTTCGCCAGCTATTGGGGCGTCTTTGCAGCCAGCGCCGTTGCCGTGTCGCTGATCGGCTGGCTCGTCGCCTGCCTCTATTTCGTCGGCGCCGTGGACTGGCGTCCCATGGCCAATGGCGCGATCGTGGCGGTGCTGGCGTTTCCGGTTCTGGTATGGCCGTTCCGGGAGCCTCTGCGCCTGACGCGGCGCGCAGCGGCCGCAGGGTCCTGACCATGGAGCCCCGCGAGGCAGAACGCAGGCAGGGCGGGCGCTTTACACGGCGCATGTTGCTTCTGGCCGGAGTCCAGGCGGGGCTGTTCGGCGTCCTGGGCTGGCGACTACGTCAATTGCAGGTGATCGACTCGCGCAAATATGCGCTGCTCTCCGACGAAAACCGCATCAGCCTGCAACTGCTGGCGCCCACACGTGGCCTGATCGTGGATCGCTTCGGCGAACTGATCGCGGGAAATGTCGAGAGCCGGCGGGTGCTGGTCGTGCCGGAACTGACCAAGGATCTGGACGGCCTGCTCGACCGCATCGGCAAGATCGTTGAGATACCAGAGGCAGTCAGGGCGCGAGTGATCCGCCTCGCGAAAAAGCAGAGCCCACATATTCCAATTGTCGTCGCGGAGAAGCTGAGCTGGCGCGAGTTCGCGCAGGTGAACATCATGGCGCCCGACCTTGCGGGGGCCAAGACGGACATCCTGCCCGTGCGCACATATTTCCACGGCACGGACATCGCGCACATCGTCGGCTATGTGGGTGCGGCCGACAAGAACGAGGTCAATGACGACCCCGTGGTGCGGTTGCCCGGATTCCGCATCGGCAAGTCGGGCGTGGAAAAGGGGTTCGAGAAGGAGCTGCGAGGCAGGGCGGGCAACGTGCGGCTCGAGGTCAACGCTCACGGTCGCGCGGTGCGCAAACTCGACCAGGTTGAAAGTGCGCGGGGCCGCGAACTCGTCCTCACTATTGACCACGATATACAGTCGAAAGTGATGAAGCGGCTCGCGGAGGAGCGGCGCGCGGCCGCCGTCGCGCTGGATTGCGTGACGGGTGAGGTGATCGCCATGGCTTCCACGCCCAGCTACGACCCGAACGCGCTCATCAGCGGCTTGTCGCCGGACGAGTGGAGCGGCATGGCAACAGCCGACGACGATCCGCTCACCAACAAGGCGATACGGGGCCAGTATCCGCCGGGCTCGACCTTCAAGATGGTGACGGCGCTGGCGGGCCTCGAGGCCGGCGTGATCGACAAGGACAGTTTTATCGCCTGCCACGGCGGCTACATGGTGAAGAACGTGCATTTCGGCTGCTGGCGGCGCGGTGGCCATGGCCGCATGAACGTCCACAATGCCATCAAGCAGTCATGCGACGTGTTCTTCTATGAGACGGCGAACCGGGTAGGCATTGTCAAACTGGCCGCGATGGCGCGCAGGCTCGGCTTTGGCCAGACATATGACTTCGGCCTGCCGCTGCAGAAGCCGGGCGTGGTGCCGGATCCGGGCTGGAAGCGCTCAACGATCGGCGAGCCGTGGTATCCGGGCGAGACGGTGATCGCGGGCATCGGACAGGGCTTCGTGCTGACGACGCCGCTGCAACTTGCGGTCATGACCGCGCGCATCGCCACGGGAAGAGCTGTTGTGCCGCGTATCGTCAGGCCGGATCCCGACCACACGCCGGCGCCGGCCAAGCCGCTTGGCCTGAAGGACGAGCATCTTGCCTGGGTCCGGGACGGAATGAAGGGCGTGGTCAACGAGCCCGGCGGTACGGCGGGACGGGCAAGGCTGCCAATGCCAGATGTGCTGATGGCGGGCAAGACCGGCACCTCGCAGGTCAACACGGCATCCTCGGGCCGGCGCAGCCATCAGATCGAGTGGCACGAGCGCGACCACGGGCTTTTCGTCTGCTACGCCCCCGCCGACAAACCACGCTATGCGGTGGCGGTGATCGTCGAGCATGGGGGCAGTGGATCGGCGGCGGCCTCACCGGTGGCGCGCGACATCATGATCGAGCTGGTCCAGAAGGATCCGGTGGGCAAGCCCGGCTATGTGGCCAGCGATACGCGCCGCAAGACCGCAGACGGCGATGATCCGGGGCCTGCGACGGGGAAGGGTGGCTGAGATGTTCTCCGAGCCCATTCATGCTCCCCAGCCCACCTTTACCGAGCGCCTGAAGGCGTTCAACTGGCTGTTCCTGATCCCGGTGGCAATGCTGGCGGGTATTGGTGCCGCCGCGCTCTATTCCATCGCCGGTGGTTCGCTCGAGCCCTGGGCCGAGCGCCATGTCATTCGCTTCTGTGCCGGTCTCGGACTGCTGTTCGCGGTGGCGCTGGTCGATATCCGTGTCTGGATAAAATCGGCGTATCCGGTCTACATCCTGGCGTTCCTGCTGCTGGCCGCGGTTCCGTTGATCGGGGTGGAGAATAGCGGCGCGCGGCGCTGGCTGGCGCTGGGCAGCTTGAGCTTCCAGCCTTCGGAACTGATGAAGATCGCACTCGTGCTGGCGATGGCCCGCTATTACCAATGGCTGCCGCCGCAGAAGGTTTCGAACCCTCTGGCGCTCGTCGTGCCGCTGCTGATGGTCGTGGCGCCAGCCGCGCTGGTGGCGGCGCAGCCGGACCTGGGCACGGCGGTCCTGTTCACCGTGGTCGGTCTCGGTCTCATGTTCCTCGCGGGGGTAAGCTGGCTCTATTTCGTGGCGGCGGCAGTGGGCGTCGTCTCGACCCTTCCGTTCCTGTTCCAGCGCCTGCACGACTACCAGAAAGAACGCGTCCTTACCTTCATAGATCCCGAGCGGGACCCTATGGGCGCGGGGTATCATATTCTGCAATCGAAGATCGCACTGGGATCGGGTGGCATCACCGGCAAGGGCTACATGCAGGGCACACAAAGCCATCTCAACTTCCTGCCGGAAAAGCACACCGACTTCATTTTCACCATGTTCGCAGAGGAGATGGGTTTCATAGGGGGGATAGGCCTGCTCGGTCTCTATCTCCTGCTGCTGCTGGCGATTGTCTACATGGCGCTGCGCTGCCGCAGCATGTTCGCCCGGCTGGCGGTGGGGGGCGTTGGCCTTGGCCTGTTCGTCTACATCTTCATCAATGCCGCCATGGTCATGGGGCTGGTGCCGGTGGTGGGCGTGCCGTTGCCGCTGGTCTCTTATGGCGGCACGTCGATGCTGACCGTCATGTTCGGGCTGGGGCTCGTTCTCAACGCCCACATCCACCGCAAGACCCGTTTCCGCAAGCACGAGATCGGTGCCCTTTGAGACTTGGTCCAGGGGCCGCAACCGGCGTCCTGTACCGGCCCGATCGGCCGCGCGCCGGGCCCCGCCGCAATGCTGGACAGCGCCAGCGCGCGAGTGCTATGGGGTAGCCGCGCGTGAGGCCTCCATGAGGTCTTGCTCCGCATTGAGGGGCGCATAGCTCAGTTGGTAGAGCAGCTGACTCTTAATCAGCGGGTCCAAGGTTCGAGTCCTTGTGCGCCCACCAATTCTCCCCGTCCGGGAAATTGGTCTCCTCACCCTTCCCAGATCACGGCCGCCGCACCCCGGCACGGGGTCAGGCAGTTGATTCCGATCAAGGCGTCGGCGCGGACCCGCTCCTAGCTTCAGATCGACCGGCGCATCCATACGAGTGGCGGCACCGGAGGCCAATAACGGCCGTTTCACCGTCTGGAGAGGTGCCATGTCTGTCGGAAAGATCCTGTTGCCGCTGAGCGGGCGCAATGACGCCGACGCTACGGCGGAAACCGCGTTCATCCTCGCGGAACGCTTCGGGGCGCAGGTGGAGGGCCTGCATCCGGCGACACCACCGATCGACCGTTTCGCCATTCAGGACGAGGCGGGCGCGGCAATGCAGTATCAGCGACTGCTGGAACAGGCGAAAATCCAGGCAAAGCGCGACGAGGACAATGCCAGGTCACGGTTCGCGACGTGGTCGAAGGCCCACAAGAAGGTCAAAACAGGTTTTCTCGCTCTTGAGGGTGACGCCGGGGACAGCGTTGCCCACAGGGCCAGGCTGGCCGACCTGACGGTCATTCCCAAGGTGACGAAGAAGGAAGGTGGGTTCCGCATGGTAGTGCGCGAAGCGGCGCTGTTCCAGAGTGGGCGTCCCGTGGTCATCGCGCCGGAGAAGAAGGTCGCGGCACACACGGGCGAGACGATCGTGATTGCCTGGAAGGAAAGCGTGGAGGCGGCCCGGGCCGTTGCCGCCGCCCTGCCTTTGTGCGGGAAGGCCAAGGCGGTCCACATCGTCAGCGCGGGCAGCGGCAAGGAAGCCGTCCGGTCGCTTGCCGAGATCAAGAAGTACATGGCGCTGCATTTTCCCAAGGTTACGGCGAAGATGGTCAGGGGAGGGAAGAATGTGGGTGCGGCCTTGCTCGCAGAAGCGTCGAAGCAGAAGGGACCGCTGCTGGTGATGGGCGGCTACAGTCAATGGCGCTGGAAGGAGTGGGTGTTCGGCGGGGTGACCGAATATGTACTCAATGAAACCGGAATACCGGTACTCATGGCGCATTGATCGTCTCGCGCGGACGCGAGCACGAATTCAGCGCCGGTTCGGGGCAAGCGTTTCGAAGTAGCCAGTGAGGTTGCTGATCTCGACGGGTTCGAAGACGAATTCAGGCATGAGCGGATGTCCGACAACAATGCCTTCCGCCAAGGCCTCCTCAAGCTGTTCTGCCTTGTACCGCTGCATAAGCACCCGGAAAGGCGGTGCGCGCAATTCGGGGCTGTCACCTGTCCTGCCGATGGCGTGGCAACTACCGCAGTGCTTGACTGCCAGTGCCCGGCCTGCGGCGGTGTCCTGCGCCAGGAGTGGCGAATTCGTCGCCGGTATTGCCAGGACCAGGATCAAGGTGAGACCAAGGATACGAATCACGATGCCGCTCCGCTGTTGCCGTTGCGGTATGAACCATCGCGGTGGCGAATGGCTTTCGTCGTTGACGCAGGTCAATGCCATATGGATGGCGGCGGCATCGGGATGAAGTTCGCCGCGCGATTGGCCAGTCAGCACGATGCCGGAGCGGCGCGCCTGACGGAAAGAGGGAGCAGGACAGTGGATAACAGCCATGCAGGTCTGAGGCGCGCTCTCTCCCTGCCATTGCTCGTTCTCTACGGGCTGGGAGTGACCATCGGCGCCGGCATCTACGTGCTTGTCGGCGCGGCCGCGGGCAGAGCCGGACTGTACGCACCGATCTCCTTCTGCGTGGCCGCGCTGGTCATGGCGCCGACCGCAGCCTCCTTCGCGGAACTGACCGGCAGGATGCCGGTGAGCGCGGGCGAGGCCGCTTTCGTGCGCCGCGGATTCAATTCCCGCATGCTTGCGCTGATGGTCGGCCTGATGGTTGTCGCGGCTGGGTGTGTCTCGGCAGGAGCGGTGGTGGTTGGCAGTTCCGGCTATATCCGCGTCTTCGTCAACGCACCCGACTGGCTGGTGATCCTGTGCGTGGTGCTCGCCATGGGGCTGGCGGCGGCATGGGGCATTCTGGAGTCGGTATCGCTAGCGGCCGTACTTACGGTAATCGAGGTGGGAGGTCTGCTTCTGATCGTGTCGGCGGCACTCTGGTTCGATCCGGGGCTAATGGCGCGCCTCGGCGAGGTGGGTCCGGCCAGCGCCGATCCTGCCGTTTGGAAAGGCATATTCGGGGCGAGCCTGCTCGCATTCTTCGCCTTCGTGGGGTTCGAGGATCTCGTCAATGTGGCGGAGGAAACGCGCGAGCCGGCGCGGACATTGCCATGGGCGATCCTGCTCACATTGACCATTTCGACGCTCATCTATTTCAGCGTGGCTTCGGTCGCGGTGCTTTCGATGCCTCTGGGCGAGCTTGCCGCTTCAAAGGCGCCACTGGGGGATCTTTTCCGGGCGACGACGGGCGGCTCACCACTGGTCATCAGCGCCATCGCCATCGTCGCCACGCTCAATGGCATCATCGTGCAGATGATCATGGCATCACGCGTTCTGTACGGTCTCGCCGACGAGGGGGAACTGCCCGCGATCTTTGGTTCGGTAAACCCCAGGACGCAAACGCCACTCTTCTCCACCGTGGTGGTCGTCGGCATTATCCTGGTTCTGGCGATGGCGTTTCCCATTGTCTATCTGGCTGAAATGACGTCGCGCGTGACCCTGTCGATATTCATGCTCGTGAATCTGGCGCTGCTACGCATCAAGCTCGGCGGTGAGCCGGCCCCGAAAGACGCCTATCTCGTGGGTATCTGGGTTCCCCTGGCGGGCTTCGCAGGCTCGCTTGCCCTCCTGATCGGCGACCTGCTGCATTGAGGCAACAATGAAACAGAAGAAGCTGCGTGGCGTGATGTCGGGCGCGGCGGACCACAAGTTCTGGTTCAGTCTCGGGATCGAGCGGCTGGGTCTGGTGGCATTGAAGGCGCCGCTACTGACAGCGCTGCTGCTCGTAGCGGTGTCCATTTTGGCGGTGCCAGGCGTCTACCGCATGTCGGTGGACGACTCGCTCAGCGAGTTGTTCCGGACCGACACCGAGGAGTTCCGGCGTTTCGAGGAGGTATCGAAACGCTTTCCATCCAGTGAGTTTGATGTGCTGGTGGTTGTTGAGTCCGATGAGCTTTTGACCCCGGAAAATCTTGCCACATTGCGCGATATGGTGCTCGAGTTGCAATTTGCGCCGGCGTTGCGCGGTGTGGTGTCGCTATTCTCCGTGCGCGAGGCGCCGGACGAGCGCGGGTTTACCGCCGCGCTGTTTACCGCCGAGATACCCGAGGGCGCAGCCTTCAACAAGCTGATCGAAAGGGTTAAGTCCAACGACATTATCAAGGGCAAGCTGCTCTCGGAGGACGGCACGCTGGCGCTCATTGTCATGGCGCTCGACCGGGCGAAGGTGCGCGCGACCGGGCTGAAGGAGACAATCGGGGAGATTCAGAAAATCATCGATGGCCGACTGGCAGGCTCGTCGCTAAAAGCGCAGCTTTCGGGTGCGCCAGTGATGCAACTCGAGATTAGGAACGCAGTGCAGCGCGACCGGCTCGTCTACAATGGCCTAGGATTCCTGGTCGGCGCGGCCATCGCCTTCGTTTTCTTCCGAAGTGCGGCACACATGATAATCGCCGTGGCGGGTCCCGCCGCCGCGGTCTTGTGGTCGCTTGGCGCCATCGGCTACATGGGCTTTGAGCTGAACCTGTTCGTCAACGTCATAACGCCGCTCATCATCGTCAACGGCTTTTCCGACTCCATGCACCTGGTGTTCAACATTCGCCGGGACATCATGGCGGGATCGGACCGGCTGGAAGCGGCGCGGCGTGCGGTTGTGAACGTGGCTCCGGCGTGTTTCCTGACCGCGTTGACGGCGGCGATCGCGCTCGCTTCCTTCATATTCGCCAAGTCCGCGCTGATCCATACCTTCGGCGCCGCATCGACGCTGGCGGTCATTCTCTCTTACGTGGCCGTGGTCGTGGTCGTGCCGACGCTTTCGGTCCTGTTGCTGCCCAGGGAGTCCCGCGCCGCGGACGCGGCCACGAAGGATACCGGCATGGCGCTCCTCGCAAGCCTTTCGGAGAGACTGATGGCTCATGTGGGGCGGCGCCCCGCCGTGTACGTGGCCGCCGGCATTCTGATCGTTGGACTGTGCGGGCTCGCCTATTCGCGGCTGGAGACGCACTACCGTCTCGCCGACCAGGTGCCCGATCAGGAGCAGGCGCTTGCGGCGACAAGCCGGCTGGACGAAAAGCTGACCGGTGCAAACCCGGTACACGTAATGATCGAATGGGGGGACGGGCAGTCACTCTATTCGCAGGACATCCTGAGAACGATCGGGGAAGTTCACGACATCGTCGAGAAGCAGGCCGGCGTCGGCAATGTCTGGTCGGTAGAGACCCTGCGGCGCTGGCTGGAGGAGGCTGGCGATCCCGGCATCGCCACGCTTCAGAGGTATGTCGGACTGTTGCCGGAGCATCTGGTGCGTCGCTTCATCGCTGTCGATGAAAGGGCAATTGTCATATCGGGACGGCTGCCGGACATTGACGCGAGCGAGATTCTCCCCGTCGTCGATCAGCTGGACCGTTCACTCGATCCGGTGCGAAAGGCCCATCCGGGAATGACACTCTCGGTGACCGGTCTGACGGCCATTGCGGCGCGGAACAGCTCCCAGATGATCTGGGAGCTGAACTACGGCCTCATCAGCGATATCGCTGTGGTGGTGCTGTTCATGGGACTTGCCTTTCGTTCCGTTTTCGCGAGCGTCGTCAGTGTGTTACCTAGCCTTTTTCCCATATTCGCCACGGGAGCCATGTTGTGGTGGACCGGCAACGGGCTACACTTCGCCAGCATTATCGCGCTCACCGTTGCCTTCGGCCTGGCTCTCGACAGCACAATCCACTTTCTCAATCGCTATGAAATCGAGGAGAAAAATGCCGTCGGCTCCGCGCAGCCGGCCACGCAGGCTCTGGCACAGACGGCGCGCATCATCGGTCCCGTTCTGATTTTGACGACACTCGTGCTTGCGTTTGGGCTCGGCGTTACCATCCTGTCCAACCTGCCGTCGCTAAGGGTCTTCGGGCAACTGAGCGGCGCCACGCTATTCGCGGCGCTGCTGGCGCAGCTCGTCATTCTTCCCGCCTCGATCAGTCTCTACCGCAGGCTATTGCCGCACAGGGGTGATGGCTCGGGGTCGTGATCCCTTCTCAGGGCTTGACGCAGATCAAGGAGCGGAAGTGGCGATTCCCGAACAATTCGCTCGATCCGGCAATGGTGGCTCCGACGGTTATGGCTCCGAAAAAAGAGGAGATGACGAATTCGCATCCGCTACTTGCCCGAATCAAGATCGAGCATGTCTCGGAAAT
>JAYZVT010000003.1:0-4601 GCA_036155355.1 Pseudomonadota bacterium | reverse complement strand
GGAAGCGGATGAACCCACCCTGAAAGCGGCGGGAGCCGAAGACTCACCCATCGCCTGGTTCATCGTCACCCGAAAGAAGGGCAACACGCGCCCGATCCACGAATATGGCGATTTCATAAAGGACGTGGTCAAGGACCGCATCGAGCGCGTCGCCGGCGTGGGGGAGGTCAACATCCACGGCGAGAGCGAACGGCAGATCGAAATCATCGTCGAACCCGCCCTGCTGGCGCGCTACAAGCTCACCGTTTCCAGCGTGCTTGACTCGCTTCGGCGCGCCAACGCCGCGGTGAGCGCAGGCGACGTGGACGAGGGCAAGCGCCGCTACGTGGTCCGCACCGAGGCGGAACTGAACACCGTCGAGCAGATACGCAATGTGGTGCTGCGTTCCGTGCGCGACGAGGCGACAGGGAGGACCGCGCGCGTCACCGTGGGCGACGTGGCCCGGGTGGAATTCGCCTACAAGGAACCGGCGGCGATCATCCGCATGACCGGCGAGGAGGCCATGGCCTTCAACGCGGAGCGCGAGACCGGCGCCAACGTCATCGAAACCATGGCCGGTATCCAGGAAGCGATCGCCGAACTGAATGCCGGGCCGATCCCGCAGCAGGGGCTGCGGCTGCGGCAGGTCTACGACGAGACGACATATATCCGCTCCTCGGTGGATCTGGTTAAGCAGAACATTTGGGTTGGCGGATCGCTGGCGGCGATCATCCTGATGCTGTTCCTGCGCTCGTGGCGCGCGACGCTGATCGTTTCGCTCGCTATTCCGGTGTCGGTAGTGGGCAGCTTTGTCGCCATGGCGGCGCTGGGCCGGTCGCTGAACGTGATTTCGCTTGCCGGTCTCGCCTTTGCCGTCGGCATGGTGGTGGATGCGGCGATCGTGGTTCTGGAGAACATCTTCAGGCTGCGCGAGCAGGGCCGGCCGGCCAGCGAGGCGGCCTATCACGGCGCGCGGCAGGTGTGGGGTGCGGTGCTGGTGTCGGCGCTGACCACGGTGATGGTGTTCATCCCCGTGCTGGTGATGCAGCTCGAGGTGGGCCAGCTTTTCCGCGACATTGGCGTGGCCATTTCGGTTTCGGTGATGCTCTCCTTGCTGGTGTCGATCACCGTGCTGCCGGCCTTGTCGGCCAAGCTGCTCAAGAAGAACACACCGGATGGAAACGACGCCTTCACCCGCGTGCGCATACCGGTAATCGACGAACTCTCCTATGGCTTCGTCAACGGCGTGCAGTCATTTACGCGGCTGATGACGCGCAGCAAGACACTGGCCCTTTCCATTGTCGCCGCCACCTCCGTCGTCTGCCTGATCGGCGCATGGGCGTTCCTGCCGAAACTGGAATACCTCCCGGACGGCAACCGGAATCTCATGTTCGGCATCATCATTCCGCCGCCCGGCTACAACCTGAAGACCACAACCGACATCGCCAAGCGGATCGAGGAAGAGATCAAGCCGCTCTTCGCCGACCTCACCGGACGGGAGGAGGTAGAAGGGCAACCGCCAAAGATCGACCGCTTTTTCTTCGTGGCGCGGCGTGCAGCGACGTTCCTGGGCGCGGCGGCAGTGACACCGGAGCGTATCGCGGAACTTAAGCCGGTGCTGCAGAAGCCAGTGTTCAACGAGCCGGGCACATTCGCCGTCATCAACCAGCGGTCCATCTTCGGGCGTGGCCTCAGCGGCGGCCGAAAAGTCGAACTGGACATATCGGGTCCGGAGCTGGACAGCATCCTCGCGGTCGCCCTGTCGGCGACGGGGCGTATCCTGAAGGAACTGCCGCGCGAAAAGGGCAACCAGTTCCGGCCCAATCCGGGACTTGAACTGGGTGCGCCTGAGGTGCGGGTGCTGCCCGACCGCGTGAAACTCGCCGACAATGGCGTATCGGCGCAGGAGCTTGGCGAGGCCATCGATACCTTCAACGACGGGCTGCGCGTGGCGGAAGTGACCGTCGGCAACAACCGCATCGACCTGATGCTGCGCGGTCCAATCGACAATGTCGATCAGACGCAAGGGGTGGGTAACCTGCCGGTGGTGACCCGCGACGGGGAAATCCTGCCGGTGTCCTCCATGGCGACGGTACAGCTGACTTCGGGGCCGACCGAGATCAGGCACCGCGAGCGCATCCGCACCGTGACGCTGGAAGTGGTGCCCTCGGCGAATATTGCGCTTGAGGAAGCCATAGAGACGATCCAGGAGAAGGTGATCAAGTCGCTCCAGGCGGAGGGATTGCCCGACGGCATAAAGATGCGCATTTCGGGAACGGCGGACAAGCTGACCCAGACCTGGAACCACATGGTTGGCGATCTGATCGTTGCAATGATCATCGTTTATCTGGTCATGGCCATCCTGTTCGAGAGCTTCATCTATCCGCTGGTTATCATGCTGGCGGTGCCGCTGGCGGCGGCGGGTGGCGTGGCGGGGCTGGCCATCCTCAACGCCTTCTATTTCCAGCCGCTCGACATGCTGACGCTGCTCGGTTTCGTCATTCTCATTGGCATCGTGGTGAACAACGCCATTCTGCTGGTGCACCAGACCCTGCTGCATCTGCGCGAGGAGGGGATGTCGGCCAAGGACGCGATCCGCGAGGCGACCGGAAACCGCATCAGGCCGATCTTCATGTCGACGCTGACGTCGGTGTTCGGAATGCTGCCGCTGGTCATGTTCCCGGGCGCGGGCTCGGAACTGTATCGTGGCCTCGGCTCCGTCGTCGTAGGTGGTCTGTCGCTGTCGGCGGTGCTGACGCTGCTGATCGTACCGCCGATGCTGACGCTGATCGTGGGTCCCCTGGAAGAGCGTTCAGCGCGCATCGCGGCGGAGCGCGAGGCGGCGCGGACGCGGCTGGACCAGTCCGGTCCGCGCAAGGGCAGGGGCGGCGCGAAGCCGGCCCCGGCGGAATAGCACGAACCTGGAGTCACTCTGGACGGCGGGCTTCCCGCGGCGGGGCAAATGTGCCGCCGCCGACGGCGTGCCGCCCTAGCGGGCGGAAATGCTGATCTTCTTTTCCTTCTTCGCCGCTTCGGGGCTCTTGGGCAGTGTGACCGTCAATACGCCCTTGGCGAAATCGGCCTTTACTTTGTCCTCGTCGATGCCTTCAGGCAGACGCATGGCGCGCTGGAAGCTGCCATATCGGCGTTCCATGGATACGTAGTCGTCCTTTTCTTCCTTCTTCTCGAATTTTTTCTCGCCCTTGATGGTGAGAACGCCGTCCTGAAGACTTACGCTGACGTCCTTCTCGTCGATGCCGGGAAGTTCGGCCTCGACCACAATCTGCTTGTCGCTCTCGCGCACGTCGATATGCGGAGTGATCGTGCCGTTTTCCGCCGCCGATATGGCGGGAACATTCCGCAATGTCGGGAACCCGCCGCCGATAAAGCTGTCGAACAGGCGGTCGATCTCGCCATGCAGCAGCGAGAAGGGGTCCGCGGCGCGCGACGCCGGCAGGGATGACTTTTCCTTTGATATCTGGGCCATATGTGCCTCCAACTTTCACCAGATTTGCCAATACACAGTAGTGCCCCAGATATGCATAGCTGAGAGCACAGCCCGCGCATTGACTCTGGTCAAGCGGGCCAGTTGGGGTAATGGCGGAAGGGTAGCCGAGTGACTGAAATTGCCATTGCGCCGAGACGGAGCCGGCCGAGGCCGGCCAACAGCGAGGACCGGGCCGTGCGTCTGCCGGACGGGCGGCGCATCGGATATGCGGAATATGGCGATCCGGACGGGGTGGCCGTGCTGGCGCTACATGGCACGCCGGGCAGCCGCATCAAGTTCCGCGCCGCCGACGCGCTGGCTGCCCGGCTCGGCGTGCGGCTGATCGCTCCGGACCGGGCGGGTTATGGCGGCTCCACGCCGAAGCCGGGACGCGGCCTCGCCGCTGCCGCGGGCGACCTGTTCCAGCTCGCCAATGCGCTCGGTATCGGCGAATTCACGCTGGTAGGCATTTCCGGCGGCGGGCCTCATGCGGCGGCATGCGCGGCGCTCGGCGATGGCCGGGTGCGGGCGCTGGGCCTGGTCGGTCCCGTCGGTCCCATTCGCGATCCCGTGGTCGAGGCAGCGCTACCGCCGAAGTTTCGGCGCATCTTTGCCCTTGGCCGGCATCCCCTGCTGGCGCGCGTGGTGTTCACGGCCATCGGCCGGTGCGCGGCCTATTGGCCGGGTCTGCTGGCGCGGGGACTGATGCAACGGGCGTGTGCCGCCGACCGCCCGCTGCTGCGGCGCGCCGACGTGGCCGGCAGCCTTGCCGCCAGCTTCGCCGAAGGGATTGGCCGGGGCGTCGAAGGGGCGATGGAAGACGCTCGGATGTTCGCGGAACCCTGGGACTTCGATCCGGCGCTCATATGCGTGCCCACGGTGGTGTGGCAAGGGTCGGAGGACGGCAATGTTCCTCCGGCGGCGGCGATCCGGCTTGCCCGGCTCATTCCAGGCTGCGAGATGCACCTGATCGAGGGCGCAGGACATTACTGGGTTTACGATCATTTCGATGAGGTGCTGCGGACGCTGCTGGACCGTGCCGACCGCCGCCATGGAACCGCCGGGATTGCACCGTCTTAGTCAGGCATGGCATCCGGCAAATTGCGCTCATCGGTCCGGGTGTTCCCTCCAGTTA
>JAYZVT010000002.1:0-3778 GCA_036155355.1 Pseudomonadota bacterium | reverse complement strand
ACCTGGCGGCGGCGCTGGCGGGCAGCCTCGGCGTGGCCCCCACCGGCAATTTAAATCCAGAACGCGCCGCGCCGTCGATGTTCGAGCCGATCCACGGCTCGGCTTTCGACATCATGGGCAGGCGCATCGCCAATCCGCTCGGCTCGTTCTGGTCCGCATCGCTGATGCTCGAGCATCTGGGCGAGGCAGACGCCGCAGGTCGGTTGATGCAGGCAATCGAGACAGTAACGGGAGAAGGCAAGGTATTGCCCCGCGATCTCGGCGGCCAGGCGTCCATGGACGACGTAACCGGCGCGGTGCGAGAGGCGCTCAGGAGCTAGCGGGCGCGGCCTGCCGGCGCGGCACGCTGCCGCTGGCGGGGTTCCAGTTACCTACGTCCAGCGTGGCATCGACCGACCAGCGTCCGATGCGATCGGGCTGGTGCGCCTGCCCGGAAAGTATGGCGGAGAACTCGGGGCGCGGCATCAGCGCGAAGCCCATATGGGCAAGATGCGCAGTATGGTGTTTGCCATCATTGAGCACGAAGCCCCAGTCCTGCAGATGGGCGTTCAACGTGGCGAAGCCGACCTTGGAGGCGTCGCGCTGGCGGGTGAACTGGGACTCGGTGAAGAACACGTTGCCCACGGCGACGCCGTAGAGACCGCCGGCCAACTCACCTGCCTCGTCCCACACCTCGACGGAGTGAACGTATCCCGCATCGAACATATCGCCGAAGAGACGGCGGATCTGCGGCGTGATCCAGGTGAGATGCCAGCGGCCTGCGCGCGCCTCGGCGCAACCTTGCATCACCGCCTGCACATCGCGGTCGAAGGTGACACGGAAATGACCGTTGCGCAGCCGGCGGCGCAGGTTCTTCTCCATGTCGAAATTCTCGAGCCGCAGCACCATGCGCTGCGCCGGTGCCCACCATTTCAGAGGCTCGATATGGCACCAGGGGAACAGGCCGCGCCTGTAGGCCTCGACAAGCATAGCCACGTCGAGCGGGCCACAGATGCCGGCGAGCCCATCCGGCTTGTCGAGTGCCGCCTCGGGATCCGGAAGCACCGCGCTCCCCTTTCCGCCGGAGAGCCAGTGCCGGGCCAGCATGGCCATTGCGGGCACGACGCCATGATGGCGCGGCGGCTTCAGGCTCCAAGCAGCGCCGAGCGCCCAGCGGCGCAGGCGATCATAGGCGCTTTCGCTGACCGCCTCAGCCGGCACATATCCGGAGCGGGTGGAGGCACCCGCATCAACAGGGCTGGAGAGAGTCATGAGCCGGGCCACTTTCGCGCTGAACGACTGCTCTGCCCATGAATCAGGCAGTTCCATCGTGATAACAGAGCGGCGTTAAATTAGCTTTGCAGGCGCGATTCGGAGGGGCCGCGACTCTCCCGAGTTGCATGGCGATCACACCACGCGCATTGCTGTTACTGTGGCTCCGAAGTGTCCAGATTGTGACAGAATTGTGTTTTTCAGAATAATTGCGTGATCCGCCGCAAGCCATTCTCGCCATATACATCCAATTGATTCGTTGATACATCACCCCAGTCACGGTCATTTTCCAATGTTCGCATCTGCGAGTCTTTTATCTACTAAATGGATAGTCGATCAGCTTTCACTGAAATTTGCAACTTGTGCCTAAAATTACTGCGATGGAACCGATGAGGTTTATGATACGTTAATGATCGCCAATCGCCGAAAGGCGGTGCGAGGGAACTCAAACGTCAAACAAGAACGCGTCGGCTCGCGCACCGGCCTTCGGATATCGAAGGAGGCGAGATGATGTCTATTTCCAGCATCCCCCTGACGGAAAAGACATTTCCGCGAGATTTCCTGCAAGGCCTGGCCTTCGGAGCATCGCTCTGGGCCGTGCTTGTGATCGGTACAGTTCTCGCGTAACCGGGGGCCTGAGGGACGCCACCGGGCGGAAATGACAGGTTTTCAGGGGCGGAGCGCCGAATGGCTGCTTCGCCCCTTTTCATTGGGCAGTTTGGTCAGGAAGCACCTGTGAGCACCCGCTCGACTGCGCGGCGCCAGCCGCCCAGCCGTTCGTCGCGCTCTCCGGCCGGCATGACCGGATCAAGGCGCGTTGCCGACTGCCAGCGGCCAGACAGGTACTCGCGTGAAGGATAAACGCCGGCGCGCAGCCCTGCATGCCAGGCGGCGCCCAGAGCGGTCGCCTCGGCATGGCGGGCGACCTCCACAGGCAGCCGGGTCACATCGGCGAGAAACTGCATCGCCCAGTCATTGGCCGTCATGCCACCATCGACGCGCAGGGTCTCGGGCGCGCCAAGGCCTGCTTCTTCCATGTCGCGTGCGATCGCCTCGAGCAGATCAACCGTCTGGAAAGCGACGCTCTCCAGTCCAGCCCGGACGATCTCGTTGCGCCCGGCCGAGCGCGACAACCCGAGAATGGCCCCGCGCGCGGCGGCATCCCAATGGGGGGCGCCCAGCCCCTGGAAGGCGGGCACGATCACCACGCCAGAGCGGGGATCGGCGGCACGCGCCAGCGCCTCGCTGTCGCCAGACGCACGGAACAGGCCGAGGGTGTCGCGCAGCCACTGGATGGTGGCGCCGGCCATGAAGATCGAGCCTTCGAGTGCGTAGGCGACCTTGCCATCCGCCCGCTCGCCGATGGTGGCCAGCATGCGATTGCGCGAATGCACGCGCCGTGCGCCCGTGTTCACCAGCATGAAGCATCCCGTACCGTAAGTGGCCTTTATCATGCCGGGCTCGAAACAGGCCTGGCCGAAGGCGGCCGCCTGCTGGTCGCCGGCGCAGCCGAGGATCGGCAGTTCGGCGCCAAAATGCTCCTTCAGCGTCATGCCAAAGTCAGCCTGGCAGTCCATCACCCGCGGCAGCATGGCGGCGGGGATGTCCAGCCGCTGGATCAGCGACTGGTCCCACCTGCCCTCGCCAATATCATAGAGCATGGTGCGGCTGGCGTTGGTCGCATCGCTGGCATGGGTGGCGCCGCCGGTGAGCTTCCAGATCAGCCAGCTGTCGATGGTGCCGAAACAGGCATCGCCGGCTTGCGCGCGGGCGCGCAAACCCGGCACATGCTCCAGCAGCCAGGCGAGCTTGGTGGCGGAGAAGTAGGGATCAAGGACCAGGCCCGTCACCCGGGCCACGTGAGGTGCGAGCCCTTCCGCCTCAAGCTGGCGGCAGAGGGGATCGGTGCGCCTGTCCTGCCAGACGATAGCGTTGGCCAGCGGCTCGCCCGTTATCCTGTCCCACACCACCGTCGTCTCGCGCTGATTGGTGATACCGATGGCGGCGACCTGTTTCGCGTCGCCATGCTTCAGCACGTCGCGGCCAACCTTGAGCACCGCCTGCCAGATCGCCGCGGCGTCGTGTTCGACCCAGCCTGCCTGCGGGTAAATCTGTTCGAGCGGTTCGGAGGCCGCATGCAGGGGCTCGCCCTGCGCGCCGAAAAGCATCGCACGGGTGCTGGTCGTGCCCTGATCGATGGCGAGGACAGTCTTGCCCATGGTCAGGCGCGCGCGCCACCGGGACTGGTCTGCCCGGCGATCCAGGCGGCGAACTCCTCGTCCGCTCCGGCCAGGTCGATCACGAGCAGGGCCGGCACGGTGTAGGGATGCAGCTTCCGCGTCTCGGACATCACGTCGGCGGCCATCTCACGACGCGTCTTGATAAGCATGGCGATTTCCGCAACCTCGTCGAGCTTGCCCTTCCATTCGAAGATGGCGGTCATGCCGGGGATGATGTTGACGCAGGCGGCCAGCCTGCGCTCCACCAGTTCGCGGCCAACCCGGCGGGCCTCATCGAGACCGGGAAA
>JAYZVT010000001.1:0-5346 GCA_036155355.1 Pseudomonadota bacterium | reverse complement strand
TGAGCGTGACGAGACCTCCGAGAATGGTGGCGAATGAAAGCGGCATCAACGTTAGGGCGGGACTGCGTCCTGCCCGCTGGGCAGCCTGCACGTCCACCGGCATGAGCAGCGCAAGCGCGCCGACGTTGTTCATGAGTGTGGACAGGGCTGCACCGACGCCCGCCATGATGCCGATATGGGCCGGGACCGAACGATCCTTGCTTACGGCATTGCGAGCGATCCATTCGATTGCGCCGGAATTCGACAGACCCCTGGAGACGATCAGAACCAGAGCAATGATGATGACTGCGGGGTGGCCGAAACCGGCAAAGGCCTTGTCGCCGGGGACTATGCCGAGGACAACGGCAATAATGAGCGCAGCAAAGGCCACTATGTCGTAGCGGATCCGGCCCCAGATGAGCAGGGCGAACAGTCCGCCAAGCAGCGAAAACAGTGTGATCTGCTCGTAGGTCATGATTGCGCCTCCCCCAGTCGCGCGGCAGCCGGCAGGTCAAGAACCCGTCACGGGCACGGGAGTTCCCGCCCGATCGTCGAGGGAATCAGCAGCGCGCGTCAGCCAAACTTGCCGTGGCAGTGCTTGTACTTCTTGCCCGAGCCGCAAGGGCAGGGTGCATTGCGCTGGACCTTGCCCCAGGCGGCGGGATCGCCGGCCGCCGCTGCAGCGGCCTTGCCTCCCTTGCGGGCGGGCGCCCGGGAGAACTCATCCTCGCCAGTGGCCGGGTTGACGTGGTGGGCTTCCATTTCAGGCAGTCCGGCGGATTCGAGTGTCGGCAGGGGCTCCTGCGGGGCCAGCTCGACATGGGCGAGTTGGCTGGTAACGTCCTGGCGCAACTGACCTAATAGTTGCTCAAACAGCGTAAAGCTCTCGCTCTTGTATTCGTTGAGAGGGTCGCGCTGTCCGTAGCCGCGCAGCCCGACGACCTGGCGCAGATGCTCCAGCGTGACCAGGTGCTCGCGCCAGAGATGATCCAGCGTTTGAAGCAGCACCGCTTTCTCGACTTGTCGCATGATGTCGGGCGTGAAGCGCGCCGCCTTGCGCGCGGCGGCCTCGTCCACCTGCTTCTCCATACGTTCACGAATCTCGTCCTCGGCGATGCCTTCCTCGGTCGCCCACTTGTCCACGGGAATTTCCATGCCGAAGGTCTTGCTGGCCGCGTCCTTCAGACCTGCGACGTCCCATTGCTCGGCATATGCCTTCTCGGGGATGTGGCGCGCAATAAGGTCATCAATGACCTCGTGGCGCATGTCAGCGACCGTGTCGGCGACGTCGTCATCGTTCATGAGGTCGAGGCGTTGCTCGAAGATGACCTTGCGTTGGTCATTCATCACGTCGTCGTACTTCAGGATGTGCTTGCGGGCGTCGAAGTTGCGCGCCTCGACTTTCTGCTGCGCCTTCTCAAGCGCCTTGTTGATCCAGGGGTGGATGATCGCCTCGCCTTCCTTCAGGCCCAGGCGCTGCAGCATGCCGTCCATGCGGTCGGAGCCGAAGATACGCATCAGGTCGTCATCGAGGCTGAGGAAGAAACGCGAATGGCCGGGGTCGCCCTGACGTCCGGAACGGCCGCGAAGCTGATTGTCGATGCGCCGGCTTTCGTGGCGCTCGGTGCCGATAACGTAAAGGCCACCAGCAGAAAGCGCCTCTGACTTCTTCCTCTCGACGTCGGATTCAATCTTGCGGCGCTCGGCCGCAATGGCCTTTTCATCGGGCTCCTTGCCCTTCTCCGCCTGTTCGGCGACCCACTGGGCAAGCCGCATTTCGATATTGCCGCCGAGCTGGATGTCGGTGCCGCGTCCGGCCATGTTGGTGGCGATGGTGATGGCGCCGGGCACGCCTGCCTGGGCGATGATATGGGCTTCCTGCTCGTGATAGCGGGCGTTCAGGACCTGGAAGTCCTTGACGTTCTCCTTGCGCAGCAATTCGGCGAGCGCCTCGGACTTTTCGATCGATGTCGTGCCGACGAGGACGGGCTGGCTGCGCTTGCGGCAGTCGCGGATCAATTCGATAATCGCCGAACTCTTCTCACGCGCGGTGCGGTACACCTCGTCGTCATCGTCGATGCGGATCATGTCGCGGTTGGTCGGCACCTCGATGACGTCGAGGCCATAGATATCCATAAACTCGTCCGCCTCGGTGGAGGCCGTGCCGGTCATGCCGGCGAGCTTCTTGTAGAGGCGGAAGTAGTTCTGGAAGGTGATGGAAGCCAGCGTCTGGTTCTCGGGCTGGATGCTCACATGCTCTTTGGCCTCGAGCGCCTGATGCAGTCCTTCCGAGTAGCGCCGGCCTTCCATCATTCGGCCAGTGAACTCGTCGATGATGACCACCTGGTCGTTCTTGACGATGTAGTCCTTGTCGCGCTGGAACAGGCGGTGAGCGCGCAGTGCCTGATTGACGTGATGGACCAGGGTCACATTCTCGATGTCGTAGAGGGAGTCGCCCTTGAGCAGACCTGCGTCCTTGAGCATCGCCTCGATGTGCTCGTTGCCTGCCTCGGTCAGGCTGGCAGTGCGCATCTTCTCGTCCACTTCGTAGTCAGCCTTTTCCAGCTTGGGGATGAAGGCATCGATTGTGTTGTAAAGTTCAGACCGGTCCTCCAGTGGGCCGGAAATGATGAGCGGCGTGCGCGCCTCGTCCACCAGGATGGAGTCCACCTCGTCAACGATGGCAAAGCCGTGCCCACGCTGGACCATATCCGCGACACTGTATTTCATGTTGTCGCGCAGATAGTCGAAGCCCAGCTCGTTATTGGTGCCGTAGGTGACGTCACAGGCATATTGCTCGCGCCGCTGCGGATCGGTCAGTTCGTGGACTATGCAGCCGACAGTGAGGCCAAGAAAGGAATAGACCTTGCCCATCCACTCCGCGTCGCGGCGTGCCAGGTAGTCGTTGACGGTGACGACATGGACGCCCTTGCCGGCAAGGGCGTTGTGATAGACGGGGAGTGTCGCCACGAGGGTCTTGCCTTCGCCAGTCTTCATTTCGGCGATCTTGCCGTCGTGCAGAACCATGCCGCCGACAAGCTGCACGTCGAAATGACGCTGCCCGAGCGCGCGTTTTCCGGCCTCGCGCACGGTGGCGAAGGCAGGTACGAGAATGTCGTCGAGCGTGGCGCCCTCGGCCAGCTGCTTGCGAAACATCTCGGTGCGCTCGCGCAACTGGACGTCGCGGAGCTTTTCCAGTTCGGGTTCGAGCGCATTTATGGCCGCGACGCGGGCGTCATACGACTTCAGCTTGCGCGAGTTGGAGGAGCCGAAAACCTTGTTGGCGAGTGTGCCCAGGGAAAGCATGTCGAGCCGTTTCGCTCCTAAAATCAAATCGGTGAGGCGTCCGGAAGTGCACCCAGGGCCCGGTCAGTCGTCATATGCCGGTACGCATGCCCAGTATGCAGGAGAATCGGCGAAGACCGACGGAAACTGCGCCCGGACAGGACTTTGGACCGGCCGAAGTGACAGATAGGTTGGCAGGTCGGCCTTGTCAACGAAACCGCCGCCGCACCCGAAGGCCCAAAAATTACCGTGATGGCCGGCAAACGCTGCTTGGCAATAGGCGTCCCGAACCGTTATGAAAGCGCGTCGAGAAACCCGCGACATACCTCCCGCGCCGGCCAGGCTGCGCCACGACACAGGTATTGCGGCAGAAATACGAGGTTTGTCCCTTGAAAATCAGGAAAATCCTGTCCGCGGCAGCATTTGCCGCGCTGCTTGCCGGTCCCGCGAACGCCGCCGATGACACGGTGATCGCCAAGGTGGATGGTGTCGCCATCACTCAGGCCGATATCGATGCGGCAGCGGCCGCGAACAGCACTGCTCTCGCCGGGATGCCCGAGCAGCAGCGCCGGTCCGAGCTTCTGGCGCATATCCTCGAGCATCGCCTGCTCTCCGCGGCCGCGGAAAAGGAGAGCGTTTCCGGCAAACCGAGCCTGGATGAGCGCATGAAGTATTACAAGATGCGCGCGCAGAGCGACCTGTATTTCGAGAGCAAGATCCGCGATACGGTGACAGAAGCCGCGGCGCGCAAGCTTTATGACGAGCAGATCGGCAAGGTGGCGCCCGAGACAGAAGTGCGCGCCCGGCATATCCTGGTGGACAAGGAAGACGAGATCCGCGACATCGCCGAGCGGGTGGCGCGCGGCGACGATTTCGCCGAACTGGCCAAGGAAAAGTCCAAGGACGGCAGCGCCAAGGATGGCGGCGACCTCGGTTATTTCACCAAAGGCCAGATGGTGGAGGAATTCGAGACCGCTGCCTTCAAGCTCAACAAGGGTGATGTGTCCGAGCCGATCAAGAC
The DNA here is from genome assembly GCA_036155355.1 of Pseudomonadota bacterium. Taxonomy (GTDB): domain Bacteria; phylum Pseudomonadota; class Alphaproteobacteria; order Rhizobiales; family Methyloligellaceae; genus JAYZVT01. The sequence goes on along the minus strand of JAYZVT010000001.1, from coordinate 1,061 downwards.
GCAATTTGGCTGGCATATCATCAAGCTTGAAGATAAGCGGGAAACCTCTCCCCCACCATTCGACGAAATGAAGGACCGGATCATTGCGTTCCTGATCGAGCAGAAGTCGCAGGAGATACTGGGCGGTCTGCGCGAAAAGGCGAAGATCGAGATCGTCGATGCGGAACTGAAGAAGGCGCTGGAAGAGACGCCGCGCGGAAGCTTCGCACAATAGGCCGCGGGGGGCAGGGATGTCAGGGAAGACGTCTCCCTTTGCGCCGTCACGCCTCCCGGACGCTCCCGAAATCGACGGCGTGAAGTTCGCCGCGTGTGAGGCGGGGATCCGTTACAAGAACCGCCGTGACCTGATGCTGGTGCAGTTCGCGCACGGGACGACCGTGGGCGGCGTCCTGACGCGCTCCAAGACTGCATCCGCGGCCGTGGAATGGTGCCGCAGCCGTCTGGAAGCGGGACATGCCCGTGCCCTAGTGGTCAATTCCGGAAACGCCAATGCCTTTACCGGGATGCGCGGGCGCGATGCCGTCAGGGCCACGGCCGAGGCCGCGGCCAGGGCGGTCGGCTGCAAGCCCGATGACGTGCTGATCGCTTCTACCGGCGTCATTGGTGAACCGCTCGACCCGGCCAAATTTACGCATCTGCTCGCGGGATTGGCGAAAGAGGGTCGGCCCGACGCGGTCGCCGATTCCGCCCGCGCGATCATGACCACCGACACCTATCCGAAGCTGGCGACGCGGACAGCGAAGATTGGCAATGCAACCGTGACTATAAACGGTATCGCCAAGGGCGCCGGTATGATCGCTCCGGACATGGCGACCATGCTCGCCTTCATCTTCACCGATGCTCCGCTCAGCGCTGCAGTGGCCGGCAAGCTCTGCGCGGAAGGAGCCGATGGCAGCTTCAACGCGATCACTATCGATGGCGATACGTCCACGAGCGACACCTGCCTTTTGTTCGCCACCGGCAGTGCGCGGTCGCGGGGTGCTCCGGAGATTACAGATGCATCCGACCAGCGACTGGATGGGTTCCGCGTCGCTCTGAAGGATTTGATGCTCGAGCTGGCG